>NZ_JBJLRD010000052.1:0-30714 GCF_050871305.1 Kineococcus gypseus
CGCCCTGCCCCCGCCCCCGCCGCCCCCGCCGCGCCCCCCCGCCCCCCCCCCCCCCCCCCCGCCCCCCCCCCCCCCCCCCCCCCCCCGCCCCCCCCCCCCCCCCCGGAGCTGGCCGCCCCGCTGGCCGGGCACCTGGCGGGCATGCGCGCCGCCCGCGACGACGGCGACGCGTGGGCCTTCACCGCCGCCGACCGCTCCTTCCACGCCGAGGTGGTGCGCGCCGCCGGCAACACCCTGCTCTCGGGCCTGTACGACGGGCTGCGCGACCGACAGCAGCGCATGGGCGTCTCGCTCGTGCGCGGCTCGCGCGAGCGCATGGACGCCACCGTGCAGCAGCACGCGGAGCTGCTGGCGGCCCTGGGCGGCGACGACCGCGAGCACTGGCTGGAGCTGGTGCGCGAGCACGTGCGCGACGCCGGGCGCCGGCTGCGGAGCGCGCGGTGAGCGCCGCCGTGCCCGCCCCCCGCACGCCCCGCACGGCGGGTGCGCCCGCTGCCCCCGGGGCGCCCGGGGACGGCCGGCGCGCCCGCGGCGCGCGGCTCGTCTTCGCGGTGGGGGCGCTGGCCTACGTCGTCACCGTGGCCAACCGCACTTCGCTGGCCGCCGCCGGCCTCCAGGCGCAGGAGCGCTACGCCGTCGGCGCCGGTGCGCTCTCCAGCTTCGCGGTGCTGCAGTTCCTCGTCTACGCGGCCCTGCAGGTGCCCGTCGGCGTCCTCATCGACCGCTGGGGCCCGCGCCGCCTCGTCGTGGCCGGCGCCGCCACGATGGGCGCCGGCCAGCTCGTGCTGGCCCTGAGCACCGAGACGTGGCAGGCGGTGCTGGCCCGCGTGCTCGTCGGCGCGGGCGACGCGGCCACGTTCACCTCGGTGGTGCGCGTGGTCACGAACTGGTTCCCGCCGCAGCGGGTGCCGGTGATGACGCAGCTGGTGGGCCTGTTCGGCCAGCTCGGGCAGGTCTTCAGCGTCGTGCCGCTGGTCGCGCTGCTGCACGGGCCCGGCTGGGCACCCGCCTACACCGGCATGGCGGCCTTCAGCGTGCTGGCCGCCGCGCTGGCCGTCCTGGTGCTGCGCGACGTGCCGCCGGGCGCGCCGGACCCGCGCACCCGCCGCGGCGCCCGCGAGGTCGCCGCGGACCTGCGGGCCTCGCTGCGCCACCCCGGCACCCGGCTGGGCCTGTGGTCGCACTGGGCCACCCCGTTCGCCGGCAACGCCTTCGCGACGCTGTGGGGCTACCCGTTCCTGGTCTCCGGGCAGGGCCTGAGCGCCGGCGCCGCCGGGGCGCTGCTGACCCTCTACACCGTCACCGCCGCCGGCACCGGCCCCGTCATGGGCGCCCTGGTGGCCCGCCACCCGCTGCGCCGCTCGTGGATCGTGCTGGCCGTCGTGGGCGCGCAGGCCGCCGTGTGGGCCGCCGTCCTGGCGCTGCCGGGCCGCGCACCGCTGGCGCTGCTGGTGCTGCTCGTCGTCGTCATCGCCACCGGCGTGCCCGGCTCGATGATCGGCTTCGACTTCGCCCGCACCTCCAACCCGGCGCACCGCCTGGGCGGGGCGACCGGCCTGACCAACGTCATGGGCTTCGCCGCCACCGTGCTGCTCGTGCTCGCCGTGGGCGTCGTGCTGGACCTGCAGGGCGCCGGCAGCCCCGGCAGCTACTCCCTGGACGCCTTCCGGCTCGCCTTCGCCGTGCAGTTCCCGCTGTGGGCGCTCGGCGTCGCCGGCATCCTCGTCAGCCGCCGCAGCACCCGCGAGCTGCTGGCGCGCGAGGGCGTCGTGGTGCCGCCGGTGCGCGAGG
Source organism: Kineococcus gypseus (assembly GCF_050871305.1). Lineage (NCBI taxonomy): Bacteria > Bacillati > Actinomycetota > Actinomycetes > Kineosporiales > Kineosporiaceae > Kineococcus > Kineococcus gypseus. The sequence continues at coordinate 1,792 of NZ_JBJLRD010000052.1, forward strand.
CGGTGCGCCGCGACCTCGCCGCCCGCCGCGCGCGCCGGGCCGCCGGGGCGGCGCGCCGGTGAGCCCGGCGCCCGCTCAGCGCTCCTCCAGCGCCCGCTGGGCGCGCAGCTTGCGCACGCGCCGCAGCACCGCCCACACCAGCACCCCGGCGATGGCGGCGTAGAAGACGTAGTCCAGGTAGCCGCCGTACTCCTCGACCAGCTCGTACTGGGTGCCCAGCAGCATGCCCAGGCCGATGAGCAGGCCGTTCCACAGCGCCGAGCCCAGCACCGTCAGCAGCGAGAACTTCCACAGCCGCATGCCCGCCGCGCCCGCCGGCAGCGAGATCAGGCTGCGCACGCCCGGGATGAAGCGGCCGGTGAACACCGCCGCACCCTCGTGGCGGGAGAACCAGTCGGCTGCGCGGTGCACGTCGTCGCCGTCCATCAGCGGGACCCGCTCGGCGATCGCCGCGGCCCGGCGCAGGCCGATCACCTTCCCCACCCAGTACAGGACCAGCGAACCCAGGAACGCCCCCAGGACCGACAGCACGGCCACGGCGGCCAGCGAGATGCGCCCCTGCTGCACCTGGTAGCCGGCCAGGGGGAGCACGACCTCGCTGGGGATCGGCGGGAAGACGACCTCCAGGAAGCTCAGCGCGCCCACCCCGGGCGCGCCCAGGGCCGCCACGGTGTCCAGCACGAACCCGGTCAGTCCGCCGGTCTGGCCGCTCGCGGCCTGCAGTGCCAAGCTCATGCGTCGGGCTCCTCGGGAGGTGTCGTGCCGGTGCTGCCGGCGCTCGTGCGGGGCTCTCGGGGGTCGTCGGGCTCTCGGGGGTCCTCGGGCTGCGCGGGGTCCTCGGGCTGCGGGGGGCGTGCGGGGTCGGTGCCCGGGCCCGATGGCCCGCCGGGGCGCAGCGCCGCCACAGCGGCGTCCGTCACAACGCTCGCGCCGGCGCTGAAGTGCCGCGCCTCCTGCCCGGCCACCAGCCGCGCCGGCGCGGCCCCGCCCGACAGCGCCCGCACCAGCTCCCGCTCGGGCAGCTCGCGCTGGGAGGCGACCAGCAGCGCGTTGCCGTAGCGGCGCCCGCGGAAGACGCCCGGCTCGGCCAGCACGGCCACGTGGGCGAACACCTGCGCCGCCGTGGCCAGCTCCGCGCGCGCGTGCGGCATGGGCGGGCGGTCGGCCAGGTTCGCCACCCACAGCCCGCCCGGCGCCAGGGCGCGGTCCACGTCGCGCAGGAACTCCACGGTCACCAGGTGCGCGGGCACCCGGTCGTGGGCGAAGGCGTCGCGCACCACGACGTCCTGGCCGCCGTCCGGCAGCGCGGCCACCCCCTCGCGCGCGTCGGCCACCTTCAGGCGGAAGCCGGCCGCGCCGCTGGCGCCGAAGCTGCGGCGCACCAGCTCCACCAGCCGCTCGTCGACCTCCAGCACCAGCTGGCGCGAGCCGGGCCGGGTGGCGGCCAGGTAGCGCGGGAAGGCGCAGCCGGCCCCGCCCAGGTGCACCACCCGCAGCGGTCCCGGCGGGTGCACGGCGTCGAGCACCGCCGCCGTCCACTGCTGGTACTCGAAGACCAGGTGCTCGGGGTCGGCGAGGTCGACGTACGAGCTGGGCACCCCGTTGACCAGGACCAGCCAGCCGTCGGGGTCCTCCCGGTCGCGCTCCAGGCGCACCGTGCCGGTGCTGATGAGCGCCTCGCCCTCCACCGGCGCCGGGACCGCGCCGCGGCGCGCGGCGGCGCGGCGGGGCTGCGGGCGGGGTCGGGGCGAGCGGGGCACCCGGCGATCCAACCAGCCCGCGGGGCCCGGCGCGGAGCGCACCCCGGCGCCGGGTCCGGCGCGGCGCTGAAGTCCGGCGGCCCGGCTGCCGATGTGCTCCCCATGTTCGCGATCCTCCAGGCCGCCCTGCTGGTCCTGTTCGTCGTGCCCTTCGTCCTCGAGCGCCGCGCCCGCCGCCGGCCGCTGCAGGCCTCGCGCATGCCCGCCGCCGACCGCCCGCCGGCCGGTGCCGCCGGCCGCCCGCCGCGCCCGTGGGGGCGCCGCCGCTACGCCGAGGACGGCGTGGCCGAGGTCGTCGCCTACCTGCGCGAGCAGGACAACGCCCGCTGACGCGCTGACCCGCTGACCCGCTGACCCGCTGACCCGCTGACCCGCTGACGCGCCCCCCGCGCGGCGCCCGCCCGGCGCGCGCGGTGCGCCGCGGGCGGCTAGCGTTCCCGGTCGGACCGGCCGCCTCCGGCCGGCCGGGGAGGGACGGGACGTGGCACGCCGCGACGCGCACGGGGACGCCGGCACCGCAGGGGCGGGGGGCGGTGAGCCCTCGCGCGCCGAGGCGCTCGTGCAGCGCCTGCTGTCCGTCGGCATCGACGGCAGGGGGCCCTTCGACGGCGCCCGCGAGGTGGCGCGCCGGGCGCGCGCCGAGCACCCCACCACCGAGTCGGCCGTGCACGCCGTCGTGCGCCGCCACACCCGGATGGTGGCCGCCAGCGGCTTCGCCACCGGGGTCGGCGGCCTGGTGACGCTGCCCGTGGCGCTGCCCGCCAACGTGGTGGGCTTCTACGTGCTGGCCACCCGCGCCGTCGCGGCGATCGCCGAGCTGCGCGGCTACGACACGACCCGCTCCGAGGTGCGCAGCGCCGTGCTGCTGGCGCTCGTGGGCGCCGACGCCACCGACGTGCTGAAGTCCGCCGGCTTGCCCTCCCTGGACGTCGGCGGGCGCCTGGCGGCGCTGGCCACCCGCCGCTGGCCCCCCTCGGTGCTCATGCTCGTCAACAAGGGCGTCGGCTTCCGGCTGCTGGCCCGGCTGGGCACCGGCGGCCTCGTGCGCGCCGGCAGCCGCTTCGTGCCGGTCCTCGGCGGTGCCGTCGGCGCCGGTGCCGACGCCCTGATGCTGCGCCGCATCGCCAAGCACGCCGAGCACGCCCTGCCGCCGGTGGCCGCGGACGCCCTGCCCGCGGGCGAGGAGGACCCGCGGGCCTGAGCGCCGCCGGGGGAGACCCAGCGCCCGCCGCGGGCGCGGCGCCGCGGTGCGGTTGTGGACGGCGCCGGGACGGCCGCTGGCCGCGACCACGGTGGCGCCGTGACCACGGACCCCGCCGCGCCCGCCGGCGCCCCGCTCCTCGTCTCCGGCCCCGCCGAGCTGCTCGCCGTCCTGCCCTACCGCCTGGGCTTCCACCCGCGGGACAGCCTGGTCCTGCTGGAGGTGGAGGAGCCCGGCGGTGCGCGGGCCGCGCACGGTCCCGACGCCCCGGGCGGCCCGGACGGCCCGGGCGGCCCGGTTGACGGCCGCGGCGGCCGGCTGGGCGCCGTGGTGCGCGTGGACCTGCCCGTCCAGCCCGCCCCGGGCGCGCTCCCGCGCACCGGGGCGGGCCTCGACGGGCTCGACGGGCTCGACGGGCTCGACGGGCTCGAGGCGTCCGCGGTGCGCGCGGCCGCCGAGGCCGTGGCCCACCTGGTGCGCGCGCGCCGCGCCGCCGGGCGCACCGGTGGACCCGGCGCCGTCGTGGTCGTGGCCTGCTACGACGACACCGGCGCGCGCGGTGCGGGCGCGGTGCTGCGCCCCGGCCCGGCCGGCGCCGCCGCCGTCGCGGCGGCGCTGGCGGAGCTGTCCGGGGCCGGTCTCGCACCAGGCGAGGTCCTGCTGGTGGCGGCGGGTCGCTGGCGCTCGCTGAGCTGCACCGACGGGGCGTGCTGCCCGGTCTCCGGCGCGCCCCTGAGCACCCCGGCAGCCCGGTGGCTGGCCGCCGAGGCGGTCGGGCGGGGCCTGGTGGCCGCCGGGGAGCGCGCGGCCGTGCTGCCGCCGACCGGCCCGCCGGCGCCGCAGCGCGTGCGCGCGGCCCGCGCGGCCCACCGGGCGGCCGCGCGCGAGCCGTGGACGCCCGAGCGGCGCCTGCTCGCCCTGGCGGAGCTGCGGGCGCAGGCGCGCCGCTACCTGCCGCCGGGTGCGCCCCGGCTGCCCGCGGCGGGCGCGGCCGGCCGGTTGCTGGCGGCCCTGGAGGACGTGCCCCTGCGCGACGCGGCCCTGCTGAGCGGTGCGCCGGAGCACCTGCGCGCCCCGGCGGTGGCCGCCCTGCTCACCTCCCCGGCCGCCCCCGGCACCGCCGCCCTGGTGCACCGCGCCCTCGACGCCGCCCCCGACCCCGCGCGCGCGGCGGCGCTGGCCGCCCTGGCCGTCGACCTCGCCCGCCACGCGCCGGGCCCCCTCGGCGCGGGGGCCTGGGCGCTGGCCGCCTGGACGCACTGGTCCGTCGGCGACGGCGTGCGCGCCGGCGCGTGCGCCGCGCACGCGCTGCGCGCCGAGCCCGGGCACCGCCTGGCCGCGCTGGTCGACGCCGCGCTGCGCGCCGGGGTGCCCCCGCGCGGCGCGGGCGGTGCCCGCCGCGGCTGAGGGGCGTGCGGGTGGACCGGTTGGGGTGGACCCGGCGGGGCGGGCGGGGGAGCCGTGGACGGGTGGCGCGGGCGGTCGTGCAGGGGCGGCGGAGGGGGCGGCGCAGGGGGCGGCGCAGGGGCGACGCGGGGGGAGCGGGCGCGGCCGGGGCGGGACAGCGGGTGTCCGTCCCGTGAACGTCTAGTACGGTCGCCGCGGCTGCACCGGAGCCCGCGGGGCCCGGGGGTGCCGTCGGGAGGTCGCCGTCCAGCCGTGGACGGGCCGGCACGCGCAGCTGGCTCCAGGAGGGTGCGCGGATGGGGATCGTCGTCGGGTACGTGGCCAACCCGGAGGGGCGCGCCGCCCTGCGGCACGCCGGCACCGCCGCCGTCCAGCAGGGTGTCCCGCTGGTCGTCGTGCACAGCCGCCGGCCGGGCAAGGAGGCCGACGCCGTGGAGGCCGAGCAGTTGCGCGCCGTGCACGAGGCCGTGCTGGCGCGCCTGGACGAGGCCGGGCTCGGGCACGAGCTGCAGGAGGTCCCCGACAGCGAGGACCCGGCCGAGGACCTCATCGAGGCCGCCGAGCGCACGGGGGCGAGCACGATCGTCATCGGCCTGCGCCGGCGCACCCCGGTGGGCAAGCTCATCCTCGGCGCCAGCGCCCAGCGCATCCTGCTCGACGCCCCCTGCCCGGTGCTGGCGGTCAAGCCCGAGGAGTGAGGCGCCCGGCCCCGGCGCGCGGCTGTGCGCGGACCTGGAGGCCGCCGGGTATCCGCCGGGAGGCCACGGAGAGGCCGCGGAGAGGCCGTGAGGGGTCCGCGAGGGGGCCGTGCGGGGACCGCGAGGGGCCCGGGAGGGCACCGCCAGGTGACCGGGCGGTGGCGACCGAGGGGCCGCGCAGCGGCGCGCGGGGGGCCGCGCGGCACCGCCCGCGGGAGCCCGCCGCGGTGCCGCGGTGCTCCGCCGGCGCCCGCGCCGTGCCACAATCGGCCTCTGTCGTCGTCAGCGGGCATGCATCGGGGCCCGCCGGTGTTGACCTTGTCGGCTGCTGCCCGCAGTCCCGTTCCGCCCACGACGAAAGGCAGTCCGTGTCGTCGGTCTCGACCTCCCGGCCGCTCCCGCCCGAGTTCGCTTCCGCTCCCTTCCAGGAGCTCCTGCAGCACGGCACCACCCACGGGTTCGTCGACGCCCACGCCGTGCGCACCGCGTGCGAGGACGCCCAGCTGCCCGTGCAGCGCATGAAGGCCGTGCTGCGCGCCCTCGACGACGCCGGCATCACCGTGCGCGTCCCCGAGGCCGCGCCCAAGCGCGCCGTGGCGGCCGCCTCCACGCGCCGCTCCACCTCCACCGCCACGGCCACCAAGTCGGCCGCCAAGACCACCCGCCCGGCGGCCAAGCGCGCCGTCGCCGCGGTCGACGCCGTCGAGGCCCTGGACGGCGAGGCCGCCCCGGCGGCCGGGGCCGCCGCCAAGACCGCCGCCAAGACCACCCGCGCGGCGGCCAAGAGCACCGCCAAGACCGCCGCCCGCAGCACCCGTGCCGCCAAGGGCGCCGAGGCCGCCCCCGCGACCGCTCCCGCCACCGGCGAGGAGCCCAGCGGCGACGAGCTCGTCGAGGACGTCAAGGTCGAGGACCTCGTCGTCGAGGACGTCGCCGAGCCGGTCGAGGTCGCCGACGACACCGCCGACGCCGCCGACGCGGGCGACGCCGCGGAGGAGGGCGCCGACGCCCAGGGCGCGCGCAAGAGCGCCGGCGGCTTCGTGCTCACCGACGACGACGACGACGCCCCCGCGCAGCAGGTCGTCTCCGCCGGCGCCACCGCCGACCCGGTCAAGGACTACCTCAAGCAGATCGGCAAGGTCGCCCTCCTCAACGCCGAGCAGGAGGTCGAGCTCGCCAAGCGCATCGAGGCCGGCCTGTTCGCCGAGGAGAAGCTGCACTCCGGCGAGACGATCGACCCGATCTTCAAGCGCGAGCTGTGGTGGATCAGCGAGGACGGCCGCCGCGCCAAGAACCACCTGCTCGAGGCGAACCTGCGCCTGGTGGTCTCCCTGGCCAAGCGCTACACCGGTCGCGGCATGCTCTTCCTGGACCTGATCCAGGAGGGCAACCTGGGCCTGATCCGCGCGGTGGAGAAGTTCGACTACACCAAGGGCTACAAGTTCTCCACGTACGCCACGTGGTGGATCCGCCAGGCCATCACCCGTGCGATGGCCGACCAGGCGCGCACCATCCGCATCCCGGTGCACATGGTCGAGGTCATCAACAAGCTCGCCCGCGTGCAGCGGCAGATGCTGCAGGACCTGGGCCGCGAGCCCACCCCGGAGGAGCTCGCCAAGGAGCTCGACATGACTCCCGAGAAGGTCGTCGAGGTCCAGAAGTACGGTCGTGAGCCGATCTCGCTGCACACCCCGCTCGGCGAGGACGGCGACAGCGAGTTCGGCGACCTCATCGAGGACTCCGAGGCGGTCGTGCCGGCCGACGCGGTCAGCTTCACGCTGCTGCAGGAGCAGCTGCACTCGGTGCTGGACACCCTCTCCGAGCGCGAGGCGGGCGTGGTCTCCATGCGCTTCGGCCTGACCGACGGCCAGCCGAAGACCCTCGACGAGATCGGCAAGGTCTACGGCGTCACGCGCGAGCGGATCCGCCAGATCGAGTCCAAGACGATGTCGAAGCTGCGCCACCCCTCGCGCTCGCAGGTCCTGCGCGACTACCTCGACTGACACCGGGCACCCCCCGGTCACCGGCCGGCCCCCGGGCCGGCCCACCAGGGCCCTCCCCGCCGCGCGGGGAGGGCCCTGGTGCGTCCAGGGACCACGCTGCGCACCCTCCTCGGCACGTCGCGTCAGCGCGCTGCTCCGCTCGTGCGTCCTCACCCCGGTGGGACGCGCAAAAGCCGCGCGCGCCGCACGGTGCGCCTGCCATCCTCCTGCCCCGGCGGGCCACCGCCGCCGCCCGCAGGAGGTCCCGTGCTGCCCTTCCCCCGCGCCGCCGTCGACGCGCCGCTGGCCGCGCGCTGGCGCGACGTCGTCGCCGACGCCGCGGCGCGCACCGCCGTGGACGCGCCTGCCGGCGCGCTGACCTACGCCCGCCTCGACGAGCGCGCCCGCGCCCTGGCCGCCGTCCTGGCCACCGGCCCCGCCGGGGAGCCCGTCGCCGTGCTGGTGCGCGAGCCGGCCGCGGTGGCGGTCGCCGCCGTGGGCGTGCTGCTGTCCGGGCGCCCGCTGCTGGCCCTGGACGCCGCCACGCCCCCCGCGCGCCTGGCCGGCGTCGTGGAGGCCGCCGGTGCCACCACCTGCGTCGTGGACGCCGCCGGCGCCCCCGTGGCCGCCGCCCTGCACCTGGACGCCGTGGGCGTGGACCAGCCCGCCGCGCCCGCGGGCGCACCCCTGCCCGAGCCGGCGCCGGACGCGCCGGCCACGCTGGTCTTCACCTCCGGCACCACCGGCCGCCCGCAGGGCGTGGTCTGCTCCCAGCGCGTGACGCTGCACGACGCGTGGCTGCGCGCCGACGCCGGCTGGTGCCGCCCCGACGACTCCGTGGCCCTGCTGCTGCCGGCCGCCTTCGGCCTGGGTCTGGCCGAGCTGCTCTCCGGTCTGCTCACCGGTGCCGCCGTGCACGTGCACGACCCGCGCGACGCCGGCCCCGCCGGGTTGCTGCGCGCCCTGTCGGCGCACCGCACCACCGTCCTGGCCGCCACCCCCTCGCTGCTGCGCGCCCTGCTGGACGTGCCCGGCGCCGGGCCCGGCGGCCCGCTCGCCCTGCCGGCGGGCCTGCGCCTGGTGCGCAGCGGCGGGGAGCGCTTCAGCAGCACCGACGCGCGCGCCGTCGTGGCCGCCCTGCCCCCCGGCTGCCGGCTGCTCAACGTCCTCGGCTCCTCCGAGACGGCGCTGCTGACCAGCTGGGAGGTCGACGTCGACGCGCTCGGCGACGCCCCCGCCCTGCCCGCGGGCCACCCGGTGGCCGACCGCGAGCTGGCGGTGGAGCTGCCCGACGGCTCCCCGGCCGCCCCGGGCGAGCCCGGCGAGCTCGTCGTGGTCTCCCGGTTGCTGCCCAGCGGCTACTGGCGCGACCCGGTGCGCACCGCGCAGCGCTTCGAGGACCTCGGCGACGGGCGGGTGCGGGTGCGCACCCGCGACCGCGCCCGGCTGCGCCCGGACGGCTGCGTGGAGCTGCTGGGCCGCCTGGACCAGGTCGTCAAGGTCCGCGGCACCCGCGTGGAGCCGGCCGAGGTGGAGGCGGTGCTGCTGACCCACCCGGACGTGGCCGAGGCCGTCGTCAGCGGCGAGAGCGGCCAGGGCCCCGGCCGGCGCGGGCGCGACCGGCTCGTGGCGCACGTGGTGCCGCGCCGCGGCACCCGCCCCAGCCCGGCGCAGCTGCGCGCGCACGTGCGCGGGCAGCTGCCCGCGGCGATGTGCCCGGACGTGGTCGACCTGCTGGCGGCGCTGCCGCGCACCGAGCGCGGCAAGGTCGACCGCGCCGCGCTGCCGCCGGCCTCGAGCACCCCGTGGGTGGCCCCGGTCAGCGAGCGCGAGCGCGTGCTGGCGGAGCTGTGGGGCTTCGTGCTGGAGCTGACCGACGTCGGGCGCGACGACGACTTCTTCGAGCTCGGCGGCGACTCGCTGGACCTGCAGCACCTGCTGACCCGCCTGGCCGACGACCACGGGGTGCGCGCGGTGGCCGCCGACGTGCTCGCCGCCCCCACCCCGGCGCTGTTCGCCGAGCGCTGCCGGCGCGGCGCCGCGCCCGGGCGGCGCAGCGGCCCGCTGGTGCCCTCCAGCGCCGCGCACCCGCCGCTGTTCTGCATCGCCGGGGCCGGCGGGCTGGCCGTGTCCTTCCTGCCGCTGGCGCGCCGGCTGGCGCCCACCTGCGCCGTGCACGCGCTGCAGGCGCACCGGCTGGAGACCGGGGGGCTGCCGGACTGGACGCTGGCGCGCGCCGCTCGCCGGCACCTGGCGCAGGTGCGGCGCGTGCAGCCCCGCGGCCCGTACCACCTGGCCGGGCACTCCCTGGGCGCGCTGCTGGCCCTGGAGGTCGCCGCCGCGCTGCGCGCCGCCGGCGAGGAGGTCGCCCTGCTGGTGCTGGTGGACTCCTTCGCGCCCGGCCGCACGCCCGCGCCGGCGCCGCGCACGGCGCTGCGGCGCGTGCGCGACGCGGTCAGCGTGGCGCTGACCGGCCTGCTGCCGGTGCCCGGGCAGGGCCACACCCCCCGCTTCTACAACCAGGGCGTGCTGCTGGGGCGCCGCTACCGCGGGCGCACCTGGGAGGGGCGCGCCCTCGTGGTGGTCGCCGCCGACGAGCCGGGCGACCGCGCGCTGGGCTGGGAGCGCTGGCTCAGCGGCCCGTGGCAGCTGCGCGAGGTGCCCGGCACCCACCTGTCCGTTCTGCGCGAGCCGTCCGTCGCGGCGCTCGCCGGCGTCATCGCGGACGCCCTGGAGGACGTCCGCACCCCGCGCCCCCGCACCGTGGCGGGGCGCCCGACCGAGGAGGAGGCCGTGCGTGGCTGAGGAGACGACGACGAGGGGTCCCGCCGCGCGGGTGGAGCCGCGGGCCGCGGCACCGCGGCCGGCGCGCGGGCGCGGCTCCTCGCGGCGCGCGCTGGTGGCGGCGTCGGTGGGCAACGTCATCGAGTGGTACGACTTCGTGCTCTACGGCGCCTCGGCGTTCGTGCTGGCGCAGGTCTTCTTCCCGCAGGGCGGCAGCGCGGCGCTGCTGTCGACCTTCGCCACGTTCGGCGTGGCGTTCCTGTTCCGCCCCGTGGGGGCGCTGGTGCTCAGCCACGTCGGCGACCGCGTCGGCCGGCGCGACGTGCTGGCCGGCTCGGTGCTGGCGATGGCGGTGGCCACCGCGCTCATCGCGGTGCTGCCCACCCACGCCCAGGCCGGGGTGGCCGCGCCGCTGCTGCTGCTGGCGCTGCGCGCGGTGCAGGGCTTCTGCGCCGGCGGCGAGTACGGCGGCTCGGCGACCTTCCTGGTGGAGTACGCCCCCGAGGGCCGGCGCGGCTGGTTCGGCGCCTGGCAGACCGCCACGATCGGCATCGGCTCGGCGCTGGCCACGGTGGCGGTGCTGGTGGCCTCGCTCTCGCCGCAGACGCTGTTCACCTGGGGCTGGCGGGTGCCGTTCGCGCTGGCGCTGCCGCTGGGCCTGGTCGGGCTGTACCTGCGCCTGCAGCTGGAGGAGACCCCGGAGTTCCAGCGCGTGCGCGCCGCGGCGGCGACCACCCGGCGCGCCCCGGCCGCCGAGGTGCTGCGCTCGCACGGGCGCACCGTCCTGGTCGGCGCCGCCCTCGTCTCCGGCGCGACGCTGAGCATGTACGTCTTCCAGAACTACGTGCCCGCGTTCCTGGCCACCGCGCGCGGCGTGCCGCTGACCACGGCGCTGGGCGGCAACCTGGTCGGCATTGCCGTCTTCGCCGCCGCCAGCCTGCTGTTCGGGCGGCTGTCCGACGCCACCGCCCGCCGGCCGTTCCTGCTGCTGGGCGCCGTGGCGCTCGTGCTGTGCCCGCTGCCGGCGTACCTGCTCGACGCGCGCGGCTCGTTCTGGGCGATCGCCCTGGGCCAGGGCCTGTTCGGCCTGGCCGTGGCTCCGCTGATGGGCCTGGTGCCCTCGGTGCTGGCGGAGCTGTTCCCCACGCCGGTGCGCTTCAGCGGCCTGTCGATCAGCTACACCCTGGCCAACGCCGTGCTCGGCGGCACCGCCCCGCTGGTGGTGGCGTGGCTGTTCACCGCGACCGGCTCGGGCTCCAGCTTCGTCTGGTACTGCAGCGCGGCGGCGCTGCTGTCGCTGGTGGGGGCGCTGCTGGTGCGCGAGACCGGTCGGCGGGCGCTGGCGCGCGCCTGACGGGCGCGGCTCCCGGCGTGCTCCGCTACCGTGCGGCGCGTGCCGGGGACCACGCCGAGCGAGCGCGAGGAGTGGCGGCGCGGGCGCGCCGAGGCGGCCGCCGCGCACGCCGCCGCCGCCGAGCGGGCGCGCGCGGCCGAGGGCGCCGAGGCGCGGCGGCTGCTCGCGGCGTTCACCGCCGAGCTGCGCCGGCGCGGCGTGCCCGCCGTCGCGCTGCGGGCCCGGGTGGGCGGCGGGCGCGCGCGCACGCCGCTGCGCGGCTGGTACCTGCGCGCCGACGAGTCGCTCGCCGTCACCGAGGACGGCGCGTTCCACGTGCTCGCCGTGGCCGGCGGGTTGCGCGCGCGGCTGCTGGGCGTGCACCCGCCGGCGTCCGGACCGCCCCTGCAGCTCGGGCGCGGCGCCCGCGACGGGGAGTCCGTGGAACTCGCCGAGCTGCTGCGCCGACGGCTCGCGGACCTCGCCGGCGAGCCCGGGACCGGGGGCGCGTGCGCCGACGGGTGACCGCCGCCGCGCCCGGGCGCCCGCGCGGAGGACGATTCGTGCCGTCGAACTGTGCGAGCGCCCGCGCGCACCTAGGATCGGCAGCGCCTCGCGGGGCCCGTCCGCGGGTCGTGATGAGCGGGCCGGGCGTCCTGGACGCTCCGCGTCGACCCCCGGAAGGACCGCGCCGACCCATGGCTGTCGAGAAGACGCCCGAACCGCTCGTCCAGCAGGGGCCCGAGGGCCCGGTGGTGCTGCAGCCCAGGATGTTCGACCCGCAGGCGCTGCGCCCGCTGCTGCTGCGCGCGCCCACGGGCTTCTACCTCCTGGCGGTGGACGTGCTGACGTTCGCGGCGGTGTCCGCGGCGTTCTGGCCGCCGGAACCGATCGACGCGGTGGGCCTGGTGGTCCTGCTCGCCGCGTTCCGCACGTTCGGGCTGTACCGGCCCCGGCTGGCCATGTCCGTCCTCGACGACGTCCCGTACGTCGTCGCGGGGGGCGTCGCCTGCCTCACCGCTCAACTGGCGCTGGACGCCGTGCTGACCGTGCGGCAGCGGCCCGCGGACGCGGCCCTGCAGGCCGCCGCGACCACCCTGGCCGTCCTGGTCGCGCGCGCCGCGGCGTACGCGGCGGCGCGCACGGCGCGCCGCCGGGGCAGGCTGCGGCACACCACGCTCGTGCTGGGCGCGGGCCAGGTGGGCATCCAGATCGCCGCCACGTTGCGCGCGCACCCCGAGCTGGGCCTGGACACCGTGGGTTTCGTCGACGTCCGCCCCAGGGTGGAGCGGCCCGAGGAACTGCCCGCCCCCCTGCTGGGCACGTACGCGGAACTCGCCACCCTCATCGAGGACTTCGCCGTGGAGACCGTCGTGGTGGCCTTCGGCAGCCGGCGCGAGGCGGACCTCGTCGAGACCCTGCGCACGTGCGACCGGCTCGAGGTCGAGATGCTCCTCGTCCCGCGCCTGTTCGAGGTGCACACCACCACCCGCGACATGGACGAGCTGCGGGGCATACCCCTGATCAGGGTGCGGCGCGCGGCGTTCCGCACGTTCGCCTGGCGGGTCAAGCGCGTCGTGGACGTGGTCCTGTCGGCCGTGGCGCTGCTGCTGCTGTCCCCGGTGATGGCGGTGTGCGCCCTGGCCGTGAGGTGGGAGGGCGGCCCGGGCATCATCTTCCGCCAGACGCGCGTGGGCATGGACGGCAGGCCCTTCGAGGTCCTGAAGTTCCGCTCGCTCAAACCCGTGGACGAGAGCGAGTCGGCCACGAACTGGAACATCAAGCACGACGACAGGCTGGGCCCCGTCGGACGGGTCCTGCGCAAGTCGTCGCTCGACGAGCTGCCGCAGCTGTGGAACATCCTGCGCGGCGACATGAGCATCGTCGGGCCCCGGCCGGAACGCCCCCACTTCGTGCAGGAGTTCACACCGCGCGTGCCGCGCTATATGGCCCGCCACCGCGTCCCCGCCGGCCTGACGGGCTGGGCCCAGGTCAACGGCCTGCGCGGGGACACCTCCATCGAGGAGCGGGCCAGCTTCGACAACTTCTACATCGAGAACTGGTCGCTGTGGGGGGACCTGAAGATCATGGTGAGGACCGTGACCCAGGTCGTGGGCGCGCGCGGCGGCTGAGCCGCGGCGGTCCGGCGGGTCCGTGCCTGGGCGCGCCGCTCAGCCGCGCAGCACCAGGGCCGCGACGACCCAGGTGGCCGCGGCCAGGGTGCCCGCCAGGGCCTCGAGGGCCACGCTGAGCCCGACGCCCTTGAGCGCCACGACGGTCGAGGCCCACGCCGCGCCGGCGCGCGGGCCGGTGCGCGGCGCCCGGGCCAGCTCGGCGAGGAAGACGCCGAGCACGAAGCCCAGCGCCAGCCCCACCACCGGCAGGGCGAAGAAGCCGACGACGCCGAGGGCGCCGCCGGTCAGCAGGCTGGTGCGCCGCACGCCGGCGCGGCTCAGGCGCCGGCCGGGCACGAGGTACATGGCCACCTGCCCGGCCACCAGCAGCGCGATCGCGCCGCCGGCGAAGGCCCAGGCGGCCCCGCCCTCGACGACGGCCCACACCAGCACGGCCAGGCCGATCAGGACGGTACCCGGCAGCACGGGCACGACGACGCCGGCGAGGCCCACGGCGACGGCCAGGGCCACGACGACGAGCCCGGCGTCACCCACGGGGGTGGCGCCGGGCTCGGCGGTGCGTGCTGCTGCTCCTCAGCGCGACCTCAGCGCTCGTCGACCGGTGCGCTCGCGGGCGTGTCGGTCAGCTTGCCCGACTCGTCCTGGATGTCGCGGGCCACCTGGCGCAGGGCGTCGCGGTGCTCGCGCCCGTGGTGGGCGCAGAAGAGGAGCTCGCCGCCCGAGGCGAGCACGACCCGCACGTAGGCCTGGGCGCCGCAGCGGTCGCAGCGGTCGGCGGCCGTCATCTGGTCGCTGGCGAGGGCTGTTGTGGTGGTCACTCCACGACTCCTTCCGGTCCTGCGGGCGGCGGCAGCGGGTGCTCCCGCGCCCACTCTCTCCCAACCCCCGGCCCCGCGCCCGCGTTCCCGCGCCGGTGGACCAGCGCGTTCGCTCTCGGCGGATGCGCGCCACGCCGTGCCCGGGATCGCGTCGCAGGCGGCGTCTACCCTGCGGGGGTGACCCCACCCAGCTCCACCCCCCGTCCCCGCGCGCCGAAGGACGGCGACGGGTCCGAGGGCTACACCGCCGCGCACCTGCTGGTCCTGGAGGGCCTGGAGGCCGTGCGCAAGCGCCCCGGCATGTACATCGGCTCCACCGACTCGCGCGGTCTCATGCACTGCCTGTGGGAGATCATCGACAACGCCGTCGACGAGGCCCTGGGCGGGCACTGCACCCGCATCGACGTGCTGCTGCGCGCCGACGGCTCGGTGGAGGTGCGCGACGACGGGCGCGGCATCCCCGTGGACGCCGAGGCGCGAACCGGCCTGTCCGGCGTCGAGGTCGTCTTCACCCACCTGCACGCCGGCGGCAAGTTCGGCGGCGGCTCGTACTCCGCCTCGGGGGGCCTGCACGGCGTGGGCGCCAGCGTCGTCAACGCCCTCTCGGCCCGCCTGGACGTCGAGGTGGACCGCGGCGGCAAGACGTACGCCACGAGCTTCCGCCGCGGCACGCCGGGCCGCTACGACGGCGAGGGCCCCGACGCGCCGTTCACGCCCGCCGGCGGCCTGGAGGTCGTCGGGCGCGCCAAGCGCGGCGTCACGGGCACACGGGTGCGCTACTGGGCCGACGCGCAGATCTTCCTGAGGAGCGCCGCCTTCTCCTACGAGGACCTCGCCGCGCGCGCCCGCCAGACCTCCTTCCTCGTGCCGGGGCTGCGCATCGTCGTGCGCGACGAGCGCGGCGAGCAGCCCACCGAGGAGGTCTTCCAGCACGACGGCGGCATCGGGGAGTACGCGGACTTCCTGACCCCGGACGCGGCGCTGACCCCGGTGTGGCGGCTGCAGGGCGAGGACGCCTTCACCGAGACCGTCCCCGTGCTGGACGACAACGGGCACATGACGCCGCAGGAGGTGCGCCGCCAGTGCGTCGTGGACGTCGCGCTGCGCTGGGGCACCGGCTACGACGCCACGGTGCGCTCGTTCGTGAACATCATCGCCACCCCCAAGGGCGGCACGCACCTGTCCGGCTTCGAGCAGGGCCTGTTCGCGGCCGTGAAGGCGCAGGTGGACGCGCAGGCGCGGCGGCTGAAGGTCGGGCGCGACGAGAAGCTGGAGAAGGACGACGTGCTGGCGGGCCTGACGGCCGTGGTCACCGTCCGGCTGGCCGAGCCGCAGTTCGAGGGGCAGACCAAGGAGGTCCTGGGCACCGCCGCGGTGCGCGCCATCGTCCGGCGCGTGGTCGAGCGGGAGCTGGGCGCGGTGCTGACCTCGCCGCGCCGCGAGGACAAGCAGGTGGCCGCCACGGTCCTGGACAAGGTCGTCGCGGAGATGAAGAGCCGCATCTCCGCGCGCCTGCACAAGGAGACCCAGCGGCGCAAGAACGCGCTGGAGTCCTCCTCGCTGCCGGCGAAGCTGAAGGACTGCCGCTCCGACGACACCACCCGCACCGAGCTGTTCCTCGTCGAGGGCGACTCCGCGCTGGGTACGGCCATGGGCGCGCGCAACTCCGAGTACCAGGCGCTGCTGCCGCTGCGGGGCAAGATCCTCAACGTCCAGAAGGCGTCCGTCTCCGACATGCTCAAGAACGCCGAGTGCGCCTCGATCATCCAGGTCGTCGGCGCCGGCTCCGGGCGCAGCTTCGACCTCTCGGCGGTGCGCTACGGCCGCGTGGTGCTCATGACGGACGCCGACGTCGACGGCGCGCACATCCGCACCCTGCTGCTGACGCTGTTCTTCCGGTACATGCGCCCGCTGGTGGAGGCCGGGCGCGTCTTCGCCGCCGTGCCGCCGCTGCACCGCATCGAGGTCAACGGCACGGGCCGGGCGAAGAAGGAGGTGCTCTACACCTACTCCGACGCCGAGCTGCGCCGCGTCACCGCCGACCTGAACCGCCGCGGGCGCACCTACAAGGACCCCCAGCGCTACAAGGGCCTGGGGGAGATGGACGAGGACCAGCTCGCCGAGACGACGATGGAGCCGCAGCACCGCACGCTGCGGCGGGTGACCATCGCCGACGCCGAGGTCGCCGAGCGGGTCTTCGAGCTGCTCATGGGCAACGACGTGGCCCCGCGCAAGGACTTCATCATCGCCGGCGCCGCCCGCCTGGACCGCGACCGCATCGACGCCTGACCCGGCGGACCCGCCGAGCCCGGCGGACCCGGCGGACCCGACGGGCCCGGCGGGCCCGGCGGGCCCGGTGAGCCCGAGCTCGCCGGTACGTCCCGCACGCCCCCGCGGCCCCCCGGCCGCGGGGGCGTCGGCGTCCCCACCCCGCACCCGATGTGGTTTCGCGCCCGCTTGCATGTCCGAACGCGCCCGAACCCTTGACTCCGTGCCCGCACGGGGGCCACCATCGTCCACGACGGGGCCGTCCGGGCCCCGCTGGCCCGTTCCCCGGGCCCGCACGGACGACGGAGTCGGCGATGTACGCACCGGAGCGCCACCAGGAGATCCTGGAGCGGGCGCGCGCCGAGGGCCGCGTCGAGGTCAGCGCCCTGGCCGAGGCCCTCGACGTCACCCCCGAGACGATCCGCCGGGACCTGACGGCGCTGGAGCGCCACGGGCTGCTGCGCCGCGTGCACGGCGGGGCGATCCCCGTCGAGCGCCTGGGCACGGAGCTGGCCGTGGGCGAGCGCCAGGAGGTCTTCGGCGCCGAGAAGGAGCGCATCGCCAAGGCGGCGCTGGCCGAGCTGCCCGGCGGCGGCACGGTCGTCCTCGACGCCGGCACCACCACCGCCCGCCTGGCCGAGCTGCTGCCCACCGACCGCGACCTCGTGGTGGTCACCCACGGGCTGCAGATCGCGCAGGCGGTGGCCACCCGCCCCAACGTCACCCTGCACCTGGTGGGCGGGCAGGTGCGCGGGCGCACCCTGGCCGCCGTGGGCGCCTGGGCCGAGCGGGCGCTGGCGGAGGTCTTCGCCGACGTGTGCTTCCTGGGCACCAACGGCCTGAGCGCCGAGCGCGGGCTGACCACCCCGGACCTGGCCGAGGCCGGCGTCAAGCGCGCCCTCATGCGCGCCGCCCGGCGCACCGTCGTCCTGGCCGACCGCTCCAAGCTGGGCCGCGACGACTTCGCCCACGTCGCCGACCTGGAGGGGGTCGACACCGTGGTCACCGACTCCGGGGCCGACCCCGGCGTCGTCGCCGACCTCGAGGCCGCCGGCCCGCGGGTGGTGCTGGCGTGAGCGGGGCGCGCGCGGCGGTCGTCACCGTCACGCCCAACCCCAGCGTGGACCGCACCCTGGAGCTGGACGTGCTCACCCGCGGCGAGGTGCACCGGGCCACCGCCGCCTCCGTCGAGGCCGGCGGCAAGGGCGTCAACGTCGCGCGGGCCCTGGCCCGGCACGGTGCGCGCGCCACCGCGGTGCTGCCCTGCGGCGGCGCCGACGGCGAGCTGCTCGTGGCCCTGCTGGCCCCGCAGGACGTGCAGGTGGTGCCCGTGGCCATCGCCGGCGCGGTGCGCAGCAACACCACCGTCGTGGAGGCGGACGGCACCACGACCAAGCTCAACGAGGCCGGCCCGGTGCTCGGCGCCGCCGAGGTCGACTCGCTGCTGCGCACGGTGCGCGCCCGCCTGACCGTCGCGCCGCGCTGGCTGGCCACCTCCGGCAGCCTGCCGCCGGGTGCGCCGGTGGACCTGCACGCGCAGCTGGTGCGCCTGGCGCGCTCGACCGGCACCCCCACCGCCGTGGACACCTCCGGCCCCGCGCTGGCCGCCGCCGTCGAGGCCGGCCCCGACGTGCTCAAGCCCAACCTCGAGGAGCTCTGCGAGCTGGTGGCCCGCGAGCTGCTCACCGTGGGCGACGTGCGCACGGCCGCGGCGGACCTGCGCGCGCGCGGCTGCGGCGACGTCCTCGTCAGCCTGGGCGGGGCCGGCGCGCTGCTGGCCAGCGCGGAGGGCACCTGGTGGGCCGGCGGGCCCGTCCTGGTGCCGCGCAGCACGGTCGGCGCAGGGGACTGCACCCTGGCCGGCTACCTGCACGAGCCGGGCCCCGCGCCCCGGCGCCTGGCCGCCGCGGTCGCCTGGGGCCGCGCGGCCGTCCTGCTGCCGGGCAGCGCCGTGCCCGGCCCGGAGCAGACCCGCGCGGGCGCCGCCGGCGTCCGCGTCGTCGAGAACCCCGACCCCGAGACCCCCCTGAAGGACCTGCAGCCATGAGCGACACCGTGAGCACCCCGGACCTGATCACCGGCGACCTGGTCCTCGCCGACCTGCGCGCGAGCGACCGCGTCGACGCCACGCGCCAGCTGGCGCAGGTGCTGCGCGACGCCGGCCGCGTCACGGACCTGGAGCAGTTCCTCGCCGACGTCGCCGCCCGCGAGCAGCAGATGGCCACCGGCATCCCCGGCGGCATCGGCCTGCCGCACGCGCGCTCCGCGGCCGTCACCGTGCCCAGCCTGGCCGTCGGCCGCGTCGTCTCCGGACCCGGCGTGGACTTCGGCGCCCCCGACGGCCCGGCCAACCTCGTCTTCCTCATCGCCGCGCCCACCACGGGCGAGGCCGACCACATGACCATCCTCGCCGCGCTGGCCCGCCGGCTGGTGCACGTCTCCTTCCGCCAGTCCCTGCTCGAGGCGCCCGACGCCGCGTCGATCGCCCGCACCGTCATGGAAGAGGTGTACGGACGATGAAGTTCGTCGCGATCACGTCGTGCCCCACGGGCATCGCCCACACGTACATGGCCGCCGAGGCCCTCGAGCAGGCGGGCAAGGCCGCCGGGCACGAGGTCGTCGTGGAGACCCAGGGCGCCGCCGGCTCGGCGCCGCTGGACCCGGCGGTCGTCGCCGCGGCCGACGGCGTCATCTTCGCCGCCGACCTCGAGGTGCGCGACAAGGACCGCTTCGCGGGCCTGCCCGCGGTCGACGTCGGGGTCAAGCGGGCCGTCTCCGACGCCCCCGGTGTCGTGGCCGCCGCCGTCGCCGCGGCGCAGGCCGCGCCGAAGGGCTCGCCCGCCGCCGGTACCGCCACCGGTGCCTCCGCCGGTGCCGCCGGCGCGAGCGCCGCCCCGGGCTCGGGCCCCGCGCTGTCCTCGAAGGTGACCTCCGGCGCCGGGGTGGGCACCCGGGTGCGCCAGTGGCTCATGACGGGCGTCAGCTACATGATCCCGTTCGTGGCCGCCGGCGGCATCATGATCGCCCTGTCGTTCATGATCGGCGGGTACCGGATCACGGACTTCACCGCCGCGGACCTCGTCGACGGCTTCGACCCCCTCACCGCGCGCGACTGGGCCGGCCTGCTCTTCGTCGTCGGCGCCGGCGCCTTCGGCTTCCTCGTGCCGGTCCTGGCCGGCTTCATCGCCTTCGGCATCGCCGACCGCCCCGGCATCGCGCCCGGCTTCGTCGGCGGCTCCATCGCCGTGACCGTCGGCGCCGGCTTCCTCGGCGGCCTGGCCGCCGGCTTCCTGGCCGGCTTCGTCGCCCTGGGCCTGGCGCGGCTGAAGGTGCCCAACTCCGTGCGCGGCGTCATGCCCGTCGTCGTCATCCCCCTGGTGGCCACCTTCGTCACCGGGTTCGTCATGTTCGTCGTCCTCGGCCGGCCGCTGCGCTGGCTCATGGAGGCGCTGACCGACGGGCTGAACTCCATGTCCGGCACCAGCGCCGTCCTGCTCGGCGTCCTGCTCGGCGCGATGATGGCCGTCGACCTCGGCGGCCCGGTCAACAAGGTGGCCTACACCTTCGCCACCACCGGCCTGACCGCCGCGGCGGCCTCCTCCGGCGACCCGGTCCAGCTGAAGATCATGGCCGCCGTCATGGCCGCCGGCATGACCCCGCCGCTGGGCCTGGCGATCGCCACCTTCGTGCGCCGGCGCCTGTTCACCGAGGCCGAGCAGCAGAACGGCAAGGCCGCCGTCCTGCTGGGCGCGTTCTTCATCACCGAGGGGGCCATCCCCTTCGCCGCGGCCGCGCCGCTGCGCATCATCCCCCCGTGCATCGTCGGCTCCGCCTTGACCGGCGGGCTCGTCATGGCGGTCGGCAGCACGCTGCGCGCCCCGCACGGCGGGATCGTGGTGCTGCCGCTCATCAGCAGCCCCGTGCTGTACCTGCTGGCGATCGCCCTCGGCTCGCTGGTCACCGCCGCCCTGGTCGTCGTCCTCAAGGGCGCGCACCGCGGCGCGCAGCGCACCGACGCCGCCACCACCGGCACCACCGGCCGCCAGGCCGTCTCGGCCTGACCCGCCCGGGGGGGGGGGGGGGGGGGGGGCGGGGGGGGGGGGCGCCCCCCCCCCCCCCCCCCCCCCCCCCCCCCCCCGCCCGGCGCGCCACCCCCCCGACCGCACCCCCGAACCGCACCCCGTCCAGGAGGACCCCGTGCCCAGCCGCACCGCCACCGTCGGCTCCCGCGTCGGCCTGCACGCGCGCCCCGCGTCGCTCTTCGTCCAGGCCGCCGCCGCCACCGGCCTGCCCGTGACCATCGCCCGCGACGGCGGTGCGCCCGTCGACGCCCGCAGCATCCTCATGGTCATGGGCCTCGGCGCGCGCCACGGCGAGACCGTGACCCTCAGCGCCGAGGGCGAGGGCGCCGAGCAGGCCCTCGAGCAGCTCGCCGCCGTGGTCGAGGCCGACCACGACGCCGCCTGAGCCCCGCACCCCCCCCCCGCACCGCCCGACCCCGCCCGACCCCGCCCGACCCGAGGACCGGAGAGACGCCGTGACGACCACCGACCCCGCCGCGCCCGCCGTGCTGACCGGCGTGGGCGTCGGCACCTCCGCCGCCGTGGGCACCGTCGTGCTCGTCGCCCCGCCGGCGCGCCCCCCGGCCGACGAGCCGCCCGCCGCCGACCCCGCCGCCGCCGCGGACGCCGTGCGCACGGCCTTCGCCGCCGTGGCCGCCACGCTGCGCGAGCGCGCCGCGGTGGCCGGCGGCACCACCGCCGAGGTGCTGACGGCCACCGCCCTGATGGCCGAGGACCCCGGCCTGCTCGCCGACGTGGAGCGGCGCCTGGGCGCTGCCACCGGCCCGGCGAGCGCGGTCGACGCGGCGGTGGAGGGCTTCTGCGAGGTCCTGGCCGCCGGCGGGCCGTACCTGGCCGAGCGGGTCACCGACCTGCGCGACGTGCGCGACCGCGTCCTGGCGCACCTGCTGGGCCTGCCGCAGCCCGGGGTGCCGGCGCTGCACGGGCCCTCCGTCGTCGTCGCCGCCGACCTCGCCCCCGCCGACACCGCCACGCTGGACCCCGCGCTCGTGGCCGGCATCGTCACCGAGCTGGGCGGGCCGACCAGCCACACCGCGATCATCGCCGCGCAGCTGGACGTGCCGTGCGTGGTGCGCGTGGCCGGGGCGACGTCGCTGCGGGCGGGCGGGCGCGTGGCGCTGGACGCCCGCGCCGGCACCGTCACCCCCGACCCCCCCGCCGAGCTCGTCGAGGCCGTCGAGGCCCGCCGCGCCGCGCGCGCCGCCCTGGCCGCCGCCGCGGGCGGCCCCGGGCGCACCGCCGACGGCGTGCAGGTGCAGCTGCTGGCCAACGTCGGCACCGTGGAGGACGCCGAGCGGGCCGCGGCCGCCACCGGCGCCGCCGCCGTGGAGGGCGTGGGCCTCTTCCGCACCGAGGTGCTCTTCCTGGACCGCGCCGCCGAGCCGGGCGAGGCGGAGCAGGCCGACGCCTACGCGCGCGTGCTGGCCGCCTTCGCCGGGCGCAAGGTCGTCGTGCGCACCCTGGACGCCGGCGCCGACAAGCCGCTGGCGTTCGTGCCGGTGGAGCCGGAGGAGAACCCCGCCCTGGGCGTGCGGGGCCTGCGCACCGCCCGGCGCCACCCGCAGCTGCTGGCCACCCAGCTGCGCGCCCTGGCCGCCGCCGCCGAGCGCACCGGCACCGACCCGTGGGTGATGGCGCCGATGGTCGCCACCGCCGCCGAGGCCGCCGGCTTCGCCGAGCGGGCGCGCGCGGCGGGCCTGCGCACCGCGGGGGCGATGGTGGAGGTGCCGGCCGCGGCGCTGCGCGCGCCGGCGCTGCTGGCCGCCGGGCTGGACTTCGTCAGCGTCGGCACCAACGACCTGACCCAGTACGCCATGGCCGCCGACCGCCTGGCCGGGGAGCTGGCCGACCTGCTGGACCCGTGGCAGCCGGCGGTGCTGCAGCTGGTGGGCCTGACCGGCGCGGCCGGTGCCGCCGCCGGCCGGCCCGTGGGCGTGTGCGGCGAGGCCGCCCGCGACCCGCTGCTGGCCCTGGTGCTCGTCGGCCTGGGCGTCACCAGCCTGTCGATGGCGCCCGCCGCCGTGCCCGCGGTGCGCTTCGCGCTGGCGCGCACCACCGCGGCGACGTGCCGGGCGATGGCCTCCGCGGCGCTGGCCGCCGAGGACCCGGCCGCGGCCCGCGCCGCGGCCGCGGCCCTGGCCGACCCCGCGGTGCGCGCCCTGTAGCTCGCTGTAACGTGCCCGCCGGGCCGGTGCGGACCGGCCCGGGAGGGGGAGCGGTGGCCCGCGACGAGGGTGCGGTGGTGCGCACGACGGCCGGCGCGGTGCGCAGCGGCCCGCCCCGGCGGGGGGTGCGCTCGTTCCGCGGCATCCCCTACGCCGCGCCCCCGGTGGGCGAGCACCGCCTGCGCGCTCCCGCGCCGGTGGTGCCCTGGTGCGGGGTGCGCGAGGCCGACCGCCCCTCGCCCGTGGCCCCGCAGGACCCGCGCTCGGGCTACGGCTGGGCCCACGACGCCGGCGACGACCACCTCACGCTGGACGTGCACGTCCCCGCGGACGACGCGGGCGGTGCCGGCGGTGCGGGCGGTGCGGGCCGCCCGGTGCTGGTGTGGCTGCACGGCGGCGGCTGGATCAGCGGCTCGGGCTCGGCGCCGGCGTACTTCCCCGCCGCGTGGGTCGCGCGCGGCCTCGTGGTGGTCAGCCCGAACTACCGGCTGGGCTTCGAGGGGTTCGGCTCGGTGGAGGGCTGCCCGGAGAACCGCGGCCTGCTCGACCAGCTGGCCGCGCTGCGCTGGGTGGCGCAGAACGTCGAGGCCTTCGGCGGCGACCCGCGCCGGGTGACGGTCGCGGGGGAGTCCGCCGGGGCCGCCTCGGTGGCCGCCCTGCTGTGCGCGCCCGCCGCGCGCGGGCTGTTCTCGCGCGCGGTGACCGCCAGCATCACCGCCGAGATGGTCACCGTGGAGCACGCCCGGCGCACCGCGCAGCGGGTGGCCGCCGCGGCGCGCGTGCCCGCCACGCGGGCCGGGCTGGCGGGCCTGCCGCCGGTGCGCCTGCTGGCGGCCTCCGAGACGGTGGCGCGGGACCTGCTCGACGCGGCCGCCACCAGCGGCGACCCGCGCGACGCGGTGCCCCTGCTGTACCACCCCGTCGTCGACGGCGAGCTGGTCACCGGCCCGTTCACCACCGGCCCCGGCGCCGGGGGCGACCCCGCGGTGCCGCTGCTGGTGAACCACCAGGCCGACGAGTGGACCCTGTTCTCGCGCAGCGGTTTCGCCCCGCTGGCGCGCACCCGCGGCGACGTGGAGGCGTTCGCCGCCGCCGTGGGCCTGGGGCCGGGGGCGGTGCAGCGCTACCGCGAGCTGATGCCCGGTGCCGGTCCCGGCGCCGTGGGCGACGCGCTGCTGGGCGACGCGCTGTTCGTGCAGCCCACCCGGCGCTTCGCGCGCGCCCACGCCGCGCGCGGCGGCACCGCGTTCCTGTCGCGGTTCACCTGGCGCAGCCCCGCCCTGGGCGGGCGCTTCGGCGCCACGCACGCCCTGGACCTGCCGTTCTGGTTCGGCAACCCCGTCGCGATGGAGCAGTTCCTGCACGCCGTGCCCGTGCTGCCCCTGGCGCGGCGCGTGCCGCTGCTGGGCCCGCGCGTGCCGGGGGTGTGGCCCACGCCCGCCTCGGCCGCGCTGTCGCGGCGCATGGTCGACGCGCTCACCGCGTTCGCGCACGGCGGGGACCCCGGCTGGCCGGCGGTGGGCCCGGACGGCGCCCCGGTGCGGGTGTGGGGCTCCACCGACTCCCTGGACACCGCGCCGGACCCGCGCGACGAGCTGTGGGACGCGGTCGAGCCCCGCCCGCGCGGGGCGGCGCCGGCCGCGCCCGGGCGCACCGGCGGCGCCCCCGCCTGAGGGCGGGGGCGCCGGCCGGGGAGGGGTGGCCGGCGCGCGCGGGGCGCTCCTCAGGCGGGTGCGTCGCCGTGGTCGGGGACCGGCAGGCGCTCGCCGCCGCGGCGCATCGACTCGTGCGCCGCGATGCCCGGCAGGGTGAAGCGCGCGGCGACCCACGCGTTGACCGGCGCGGGCTCGCCCGTCGTCACCGCGCGCACGAAGTCGTCGGCGAGGAACTGGTGGCTGCCCTCGTGGCCGTTGGGCGCCCCGGTGAAGCTCTCGGGCAGGCGGCTGCGGTCGTGCACCGGGGCGGTGCCGGAGACGAACGCCGCGCGCAGCGCCGGGGAGACGCCGGCCAGCGAGGGGTCGTCGGCGGGCACGCTGGGCCGCGTCTCGAGCAGCTCCGTCACGTCGGTGAACCCGTCCCTGTCCTGCCACAGGCTCTGGTTCACGGTCTGCTCGAAGCTGGCGCCCGTGCCGAAGAAGCGGAACCGCGACTCCTTCAGGTGCGAGGGGTAGCCGACCCGGCGGAACTCGTTGGTGCGCATCGACCCGCCGCCGGCGAGCTCGAAGAGCGCCGTGGCGTTGGAGACGTCGTTGTCGAACATGCTCACCGCGCGGTCGAAGACGCCGTCGCCGCGGGTGTCGCGGGTGCCGGTGCAGCTGACGCTCGTGGCGTGCGTGGGCAGCGCGCCGAGCACCCCGCCGACCGCGTGGGTGGGGTAGAGCATCGGCGGGAAGCTGGCGGTCGCCGCCCACCCCTCGCCGCCGGAGTAGCGGTAGGCGTCGTAGAAACCCAGGTCCATGTCGTGCACGTAGTCGCCCTCGGCGTAGAAGACGTGCCCGAGCTCGGCCAGGCGCCGGCGGACGTAGACGGTGGCCGGGTTGTAGTAGCTGGTCTCGCCCATCACGTACGTCAGCCCGGTGCGGCGCACCCGCTCGACGATCGCGGCGACCTCCTCGGCCGTGATGGCCATCGGCACCGCGGAGTACACGTGCTTGCCCGCGTCCAGCGCCGCCGCCACCAGCGGCCCGTGCGTCCAGCGCTGCGTGAACACCGCCACGGCGTCGACGTCGGAGGCGAGCACGTCCTCGACCGAGGGGAAGGTGCCGGCCAGGCCCAGGGAGTCGGCCAGCGCCCTGGAGCGCTCGGGCAGCAGGTCGGTGACGTGGACGTCGCCCACGCCGGGGTGCCGGGCGAACAGCGTGGCGAAGGAACCGGCGAACTGCCCTGCGCCGACGATGGCGAGGCTGAAGGTCACGGGTGGGGCCTCTCGGTGGGGTGCTGGGACGGCCGGTGCGCGCCGCGCGTCGTCGCGGGCGCCGGGCCGGGGTGCCGACGCTAGGCGCAAGCGCGCGGGCCGACAAGGCCGCGGCGCCTCACGCCGGCGAGGGCCCGTGCAGGGGGTCCCAGCGATCCTCGGCCCGGTCGGGTTCGAGGAACACCTTCACCACCGGGCCGCCCGCACCGGCGGGCCGTGCCGGCAGCCGCACGACGAGCTCTGCCGGCTCGCGCCTCCACTCGACCGGCCCGTCGACCCCCAGGACCCCCACCTCGCGCACCTCCTGCTCGAGCAGGGCGCTGTCGGCGCCGAACGCGCGCACGCGGGCGGTGCCGCCGTCGGGCTCGGCGAGCAGGATCGCGTAGACGTAGTCGCCGACGGCGTCCCGGCGCCGGGTGAAGCGCACGTCGGCGCCGGTGTACCCCGCGGCGGTGCCGTCGGCGAACGACCCCGCGGCGGCCCTGGTGGGACCCTCCCCGTGCACGCGCCACGGCCGCGTGCCGTAGACCGCCTCGCCGTTGCGCGTCAGCCAGTCGCCGAGCTGCTCCAGCAGCGCGCGCTCGGGCGCGGCGATGGTTCCCTCGGGCGTGGGGCCGACGTTCAGCAGCAGGACGCCGTTCTTGGCCACGACGTCGGCGAGCTCGGCGACCAGGTCGTCCGCGCTCTTGTGGTCGTGCGAGTCCACCCAGCACCAGGACGACCTCGACACCGAGGTGTCGTTCTGCCACAGGGTCGCGGAGGTGCCCCTCAGGGTTCCCCGCTCGACGTCGTGGACCGCCGACCCGGCCGGGAACGCCCCCCACTTGGCGTTGATCACCACCTCCCGGCCCCACTCGGCGGCCCGGTTGTAGAAGTACGCGGCGAACCTGCGCAGGTAGGGCTCGAACGCGGGCTGCTCGATCCACCAGTCGAACCAGAAGACCTGCGGGCGGTAGCGGTCGACGACCTCCACGCAGCGCAGCAGCCAGTCCTCCAGGAAGCGCTCGCTGGGCGCGGTCTCGTCGCGCTGGGCGGGGCCGTAGAGGTCCTGCCAGCGCGGATCGCGGACGTCGGAGTCGAAGCGCGTGCCGGGGTTCATGAAGAACCAGTGCTCGGCGCGGTGCGAGGAGGCCCCGCGCACCATCCAGGCGTCGTCCACCGCGCGCAGCAGGTCGCCGAAGACGTCCCGTCCCGGCCCCATGCGCGCCGCGCTCCAGCGCGACCTGGCCGTGTCGTACAGGGCGAAGCCGTCGTGGTGCTCGGCCACGGGGACGACGAACTGCGCACCCGCCCGGCGGAAGAGCGCGGCCCACTCGACCGGGTCGAAGGAGCCCATCGTGAAGGAGGGGATGAAGTCCTTGTAGCCGAACTCCGACTGGGGCCCGTGGGTCCGCCCGTGGTGCTCGAACTCCGGCCGGCCCGCCTGGTACATGGTGCGCGGGTACCACTCGTTGCGGAAGGCGGGGACCGAGTACACCCCCCAGTGCACGAAGATCCCGAACTTCGCGTCCTCGTACCAGCGCGGGGGCGAGTACCGGCTCAGCGAGCTCCACTCGTCGGTGTACGGCCCGCGCTCGACGACGGCGCGCACGGCGGCCAGGGCGGCCGTGTTGTCGGACACGTCGACGGGCGGGGGCAGGCGCGAGGCGTCCAGCTTCGGCAGGGGCTCGCTCACGGCGGGGGCCTCCGGTCGTGCGGGCGGCGCGTCGACTCGCGCTCGACCACGGTGAAGGGCACGGTCACCTCCTGCGCCGGCGCGGCCGGGTCGGCGATGCGCCGGGTGAGCAGCCGCACCGCCTCGCCCACCAGGACGTCGAGGTCGGGGGCGACGGAGGACAGCGAGGGGACGAGGTAGCGCGCGTCCTCGACGTCGTCGAAGCCGACGACCAGGACGTCCTCGGGCACGCGCACCGCGTGGTCGGCCAGCCCGCGCAGGACGCCGAACGCCAGGGTGTCGGTGACGCAGAAGACCCCGTCCGGCCGCTCGGGCAGCTCCAGCAGCCGCCGGGCGCAGCGCACGCCGGCCTCCTGGGTGACCCCCTCGTGCACCGACGCGGCGCTCAGGCCGGCGGCGGCGGCCACGTCGTGGAAGCCGTCGGCGCGGGGGAGGAAGGCGGCGGCCTCGGGCAGCGTCGCGCCGTCGGGGCCCTGCGGCGCCCCCACGATCGCCAGCCGTCGGCACCCGCGCTCCACGAGCAGCCGGGTGGCCGCCGCGGCGCTCTCGGCGTTGGGCATGCCGACGCGGTCGACCGTGCGGTGCAGCTCCTGCTCCCCGAGCACCACGACCGGCACCTCCCGGCTGAGCGCGTCGATCTCGCGCTCGCTCAGCCCGAGGGAGGCGATGACCAGCCCGTCGTAGGCGTTGAGCCGGGAGTCGCGGAACGCGGCCAGCTCGCCCTCCCTGCTCGCGCGGGTCTCCTCCACCACGCTGGCCAGGCCCGCCCGGGCGAAGGCGCGCACGAGCCGGTGGCTGAGGCGCGCGTAGTAGTGGCTGTCCAGGATGGGGACCGCGATGCCGACGACGCCGGTGCGCCGCTGGCGCAGGCTGCGCGCGGCCACGTTGACCTGGTAGCCCATGCGCTCGACGGTCTCCATCACCAGCCGGCGGGTCTGCTCGCTGACGGGGCGCTTGCCGTTGAGCGCGTTGGACACGGTCATGGGGGAGACGCCGGCCTCGGCGGCCACGTCGCGCATCGTCACCACAGCGGGGTCCTCCTCACCTCCCGGGCGTCCCGTCGGACGTCCGGGCCCGCGGCCGAGCGGCCGCTGCTCACCGGAACGAAACTACCGGTGAACGGCCGTCACCGGGAGCCTTGACACGGTGCGGTGCGCTGCTCACTATATCGATATGCGCCGGGCCGACCGGGGCCGCCGACGGTGGCGGCCGGGAGCGGTCGGGGCCGGTGCGACGACTTCGGGCGACCGCTGCGCTCGACCTGGTGAGCTGCGGCGGCGCGACCTCCCCGACCCTGTGAGGACAGCGTGCTCACCGACGACGAACGAGCCGACGCGGCCACCGCCCCGGCCACCGCCCTGACCACCGCGGCACCCGCTCCGCGCCTGCCCCTGGAGGAACCGGCCACCGCGCGGGCGGCCGGCCCGGTGCGGCAGGTGCAGGCGGTCCTGGACGTGGACCTGCCGGGGGCGCGGATCAGCCGGCACCTGTACGGGCACTTCGCCGAGCACCTGGGCCGGTGCATCTACGGCGGGTTCTGGGTGGGGCAGGACTCCGAGATCGCCAACGTGGGTGGGATCCGCTCGGACGTGGTCGCGGCGCTGCGGGCGCTTCAGATCCCGAACCTGCGCTGGCCGGGGGGCTGCTTCGCGGACACCTACCACTGGCGGGACGGCATCGGCCCGCGCGAGCAGCGGCCCA
>NZ_JBJLRD010000053.1:0-30063 GCF_050871305.1 Kineococcus gypseus
CTCCTCGTCCTGCTCGCTCTCCTGGGCCGGCCGGGCGCCGGTCCCCGCCTCGGTCTGCGTCATCTCGTCCTCCTGGGTGGGCCGGGGGGGGGCCCCCCCCCCCCCCCCCCCACCGACGGACGCACGACGACAAGTCCGCCGCCGGCACCCCGCCGGCGGCCGGCGCGAGGAGAAGCACGTGACCGAGCTCCAGGAGTCCAGCGGCGCGGCCCTGCCCGGGCAGCGCCCCGGCAGGGCCGCGGAGCGCCCGCACCACCCGTCCCTGCCGGTCGTGCGGGTCTCCGAGGCCCGCCTGCCCACCACGCAGGGCGTCTTCCGGGCCGTGGCCTACCGGCAGGCCGACGGCGTCGAGCACCTCGCCCTCGTCACCGGCGACATCGGCGACGGGCACGACGTGCTCGTGCGCCTGCACTCCGAGTGCCTGACCGGCGACGTGCTCGGCTCGCTGCGCTGCGACTGCGGCCCGCAGCTGCGCGCGGCGCTGGCGGCCATCAGCGAGCGCGGGCGCGGCGTGGTCCTCTACCTGCGCGGGCAGGAGGGCCGCGGCATCGGCCTGGCCGAGAAGATCGCCGCCTACGCCCTGCAGGAGCGCGGGCGCGACACCGTCGAGGCCAACCTCGACCTGGGCCTGCCGGTGGACGCTCGCGACTACGCCGGCGCCGCGGCCGCCCTGCTCGACCTGGGCGTGCGCGACGTGGAGCTGATGACCCACAACCCCGTCAAGGTCGAGGCGCTGCGCGCGCACGGCGTGGCGGTGCGCTCGCGCGTGGACCTGCCGGTGGCCGAGACGAGCGACAACGTGCGCTACCTGCGCACCAAGCGCGACCGGATGGGGCACCGCCTGCCGGGCGTGTCCTGAGCCCCGCTCAGGACCCCCGCCCGGCCCCGTACCGCTGCTCGTCCGCCGGCAGCGCGGCGAACCAGTCCGCGTAGCCGGTGGTGCGCGCCATCCGGCCGGTCAGGTCCGGCTCGTCCCCGGGCCACCACACCGGCCCGCGCTCGCCCAGACCCTCCTTCGCCGCCTGCACCCGCTGCTTCGCCGCGGCCACGCCCGCCGCGTCGCCGGCGCGCAGGGCCGCCCCCTTGGCCCGCCGCGCCGCCATGAGCTCGGCCACCAGCTCGGCCCGGTGCTCCTCGTCCAGCGCCGGGTCCGAGCGGCGCCACAGGCGCCCGCGCACCACCAGGTAGCGCCCGTCGGGCGTCACCGGCGGACCCGGCTGCTCGGCCACGGGTCAGCGGCTGCCCGTGCCGCGGCGGGAGACCTCGCACCCAGCGACGAGGCGGTCGGCGACCAGCCCGGTGACCATCGAGCACACCGCCTCGTGCGCCACGTGCACCGCCCCGCCCTCGTCCGCTCCCGCCGCGGGCGACGTGCTGCGCCCTGCGGCCATGCTCGTGCAACCCGGCGCGCTCGGCACGGCGGCCACCTCGTGCACCACCGCGGAGCCGTCGGCGCGCAGACCCTCGGCGCTCCGCGGCGAGCACCGGTGCGGGTGGCGGGCCAGCACCGGTGGCGGTGCGCGCACCCCTCAGCCCCGCGGTGCCGCCGGGTAGCGCAGCCGGTGGCACAGCGCCGAGCCGCCCGGGCCGGCGACGGCGGGCACCACGGTGGCCGCGTCGGTGAAGTCGCTCTCGCCGTCCAGGAGCACGTCGAAGGCGTCGTCGGCCAGCAGCTGCAGCGCCAGCGCCAGGCGCCGGCGCGGCGTCCAGCGCGGCGCGCGGGCCGGGGGCACCCGGCCGACCTGGCTGGCGCGCACGGCCAGGCGGCGGGCGTGAAACCACTCGCCCAGGCGCACCTCCACCGGCCGGTCGCCGTACCAGCTTAGCTCCGTCAGCACGCCCTCGTCGCCGAGCAGCGAGAGCCCGGTGGACAGCCCGCTGCCGCTGCCGCTGGCGTGCAGGACGACGTCGCGCTCGCGGCGCGCGTCGTCGGGCGCCACCAGCCGCGCGCCCAACGACGCGGCGACGCGCACGCGGTCGGCGCGCACCTCCACGACCTCCACGTCGGTGCCCGGCACCCGCGCGGCCAGCGCGGCGGTCAGCAGCCCGAGCACCCCGGCGCCGACGACGCTGACGCGGTCGCCCACCCCGACCTGCGCGTCCCAGACGCCGTTGACGGCCGTCTCCAGCACCCCGGCCAGCACCGCGCGCCCCGACGGCACCGCGTCGGGCACCGCGAGCACCGCCGAGGCGGGCACGACGTAGCGCTCCTGGTGCGGGTGCGGGCAGAACACCCGGCGCCCCAGCAGCTCCGGCACGCGCCCGCCGGTGGCGGTGACGGTGCCCACCGACAGGTGCCCGTACTTGACCGGGAAGGGGAACTCCCCGGACTGGAACGGCGCGCGCATGACGTCGTGCTGGCTGGCGGGCACCGCCCCGGAGAGCACCAGCGCCTCGCTGCCGCGGCTGATCGCGGAGAACTCCGCGGTGACCTCCACGTCGGAGACCCCCGGGACGGGCAGCTCCTCCTCGCGCAGCTCGCCGCGTCCGGGGCCGGTGGTCCAGAACGCGCGGGTGGTGCGGCTCACGCGGCACCCCCCGCCGGCGGGGCGGCCGGGTCCGGGTCGCTCCGGTCCAGGTCGCTCCGGTCCGGGTCGCTCGCCGGGCCGGCGGACAGGTGGGTGGTGAGGAAGGCGCGCACCGCGCCCTCCCAGGCGGCGGGGTCGACGTTCCACTCGCGGGTGTGCCCGCCGGTGGCGGTGCGCACGAGCGTGACGAGGTCGGGGCGGGCCCCGGCCAGGCGCGCCGAGGGGCCCGGGGGCACGTAGTCGTCGGCGTCGGAGTGCAGCAGCAGCAGCGGCAGGTGCAGCTCCTCGGCGCGGCGCACCCAGTCCATGCGCCGCAGGTCCACCGGCCCGTCCAGCCCGACGAGGCGCCGGCCCAGCGGGTGGCCCAGCAGGCCCAGCCCGTAGCGGCCCAGCGCCACCGGCAGCCGGTGGCGGCGCGCCTGGTGGTCCAGCACGTCGTACCAGTCCAGCACGGGCCCGTCGAGGACGACGGCGGCCACCTCCCGCACCAGCGGCGAGCGCGCCAGCAGCTGCAGCACGATGGCCCCGCCCATGGACCAGCCCACCAGGACCAGCCGGCGCGCGCCGCGCTCGAGCGCCCAGCGGCACGCGGCCTCCACGTCGTGCCACTCGGTGTCGCCCAGGCCGTAGCGGCGCGCCGGGGAGGCCGGGGCGTCGGCGTCGTTGCGGTACGCCGCCACCAGGCACGTCAGCCCCAGGGCGTGCAGCACCGGCAGGGCCCGCAGCGCCTCCTCGCGGGTGGCGCCGCGGCCGTGCACGAGCACCGCCCACGTGCCACCGGCACCGGGCTCGGCGCCGGTGCCGGTGTCGGCGGCGGGCACCACCCAGGCGGGCAGGTCCCCGACCTCCGAGGGCACCAGGACGTCCTCGTGCGCCAGGCCCAGGGCGTGCCGCGGGGTTCCGGCGAAGCAGTACTGGTTCCAGCGCCCCGGTCCGGGGGCGGGTGCGCCGGCGTCGACGGCCAGCAGCTGGCGCGTGACGCGCTCGTCCGTGACTTCCAGCAGGTCCCCGACGCGGAAGTGCCCGCGCCCGCCGTCGGTCCACACGCCGTAGCGGCCGGGCACGACGGTGTCCGCGGTGGCGGCCAGCACCACCCGGTGCGGGCCGACCTGCAGGACGTCCACGTCGTCGGGCTTGTGGCGGGCGGGGGTGACCACGGCGCGGGCGAAGGCGGTGGCCACGGCGGTGACGGCGGCCGCGCCGGTGGTCAGCGCCGCGCCGGCGCCGACGAGCACGCGCCGGCGCCCGTTCACGAGCACCCCTGCGCGTCGGCCACGCGCCGATCCTGCCGCAGCCGCCCGGGCCGTGCGACGGCGCCCCCGGTAGCGTGCGCGGGGTGAGCGAGAGCGGCCAGACGAGCCAGCACCCGACCGGCGAGCCGTGGACGGTCGTGGTGCTCACCGAGGTGGCGCTCGGCGACGTCGACGCCCGCAACATCGCCCAGCTGCACGCCGGCGAGGCCGTGCGCCACGTGGTGGTCGTGCCCGTCGACACCGAGCGCAACCTGCTGGCGGACGTGCTGGACCACCTCTTCCTGGGCGAGCTGCGCGACGCGCTGCAGGAGGTGCGCGGCGGCCGCCCCGACCCCGGGCGCGCCCGCGCCGACGCCGAGTCCGCCCTGTCCGCCACACTGCAGGCCCTGCGCGCCGAGGGCCTGCAGGCCGACGGGCGCACCACCGGCGACGACCCGATGCCCGCGGTGCGCGAGGCGCTCAGCGGCGAGCCGGACGCCCGCGAGCTGATCGTCGTCACCCGCCCGCACGCGGTGGAGGACACCTTCCACACCGACTGGGCCTCGCGCGCCCGCGACACGCTGGGGGTGCCGGTGCTGCACGTGTACGCGGGCACCTCGCGGCTGGGCTGAGCGCCCACGGCCGGGCCGGGCGCCTGCCCGCCCGGCCGGAACACCCCCCGCGCGCGGCCGGTTGAACGGGGCATGAGCACCCCGGAGACGACCGCGAAGAAGTACGCCGTCACCAAGACCGACGAGCAGTGGCGCCAGGAGCTGTCGCCGCAGGAGTACGCGGTGCTGCGCCAGGCCGGCACCGAGCGGCCCTTCACCAGCGAGTACGAGGACGACCCCACCGAGGGCGTGTACGCCTGCCGCGCCTGCGGGGCCGAGCTGTTCACCAGCACCACGAAGTTCGCCTCGCACTGCGGCTGGCCGTCCTTCTACGACCCGAAGGACTCCGACGCCGTCGAGCTGATCGAGGACCGCTCGCTGGGCGTGGTGCGCACCGAGGTGCGCTGCGCCACCTGCGGCTCGCACCTGGGCCACGTCTTCGAGGGCGAGGGCTTCCCGACCCCGACCGACCAGCGCTTCTGCATCAACGGGATCAGCCTGACGCTGCGCCCCACCGCCTCCTGAGGAGCGGGCGGCCGGTGGCGGCCCCGGGTGCGCTGCGGGTGCGCGCGCCCGGGGCCGCGGGCATGGTGGGGGACATGAGCGAGCCGTACTCCTACACCGTCCGGCCGGGCGACGACCCCCAGCCGGGCGACCGTCAGCTGGACCCGCTGGACGACCCGGACCTGCGCCAGGAGGACACCTCCATCGACGCCGACCCGGACGACGGCGACGAGCTGGGCGCGCTGCGCACCGACACCCTGATCGGCGACGAGGACGACGACACCTACGACACGGGCCGCCAGGTGAGCCACGCCACCGAGGAGCTCATGCGCGACGACGTCGACCCGGACAACGAGACGATCGACGAGCGCGTCACGCAGGAGGAGCCGGACGAGGCCGGCGGGGCCGGGCACCTGGGCACCGTCGACCACGTCGCCGGGGCCGACAGCGAGGACCCCGAGCGCCTCTGAGGCGCGGGAGCCGCCCGCACCGGGCACGACGCGCGAGGGCCACCCCCCCGGCCGGGGTGGTGGCCCTCGCGCGTGCGGGCGCCCGCGTCAGGGCAGGGCGGCGACCAGCTCGCCCAGCTCCACGCGCGGGCCGGTGAAGAAGGGCACCTCCTCGCGCACGTGGCGGCGCGCCTCGGTGGCGCGCAGGTCGCGCATGAGGTCGACGATGCGGTGCAGCTCGTCGGCCTCGAACGCCAGCAGCCACTCGTAGTCGCCCAGCGCGAACGCGGAGACGGTGTTCGCGCGCACGTCCTCGTAGGGCCGCGCGGCCAGGCCGTGGTCGCGCAGCATCGTGCGGCGCTCGCCCTCGGGCAGCAGGTACCACTCGTAGGAGCGCACGAACGGGTACACGCACACGTAGCCGCGGGCGCGCTCGCCGGCCAGGAACGCCGGGACGTGGCCGCGGTTGAACTCCGCGGGGCGGTGCAGGCCCACCTGCGACCACACCGGGCGCAGGTGCCGGCCCAGGCGGGTGGTGCGCAGCCGGCGGTAGGCCTCCTGCACGAGCTCGACGGTGTCGGCGTACCACCACACCATGAGGTCGGCGTCGGCGCGCAGGCCCGCGAGGTCGTACAGGCCGCGCACGCTCAGGCCCTTGCCGCCCAGCTCGTCGAGCAGCGCGCGCACCTCGGCGGTCAGCTCGGCGCGGTCGGCGTCGCCCAGGCTCTCGCGCACCGCGAACACCGACCACATGGTGTAGGCGATGCTGCTGTTGATCTCCTCGGTGCTGGTGCGCGCGGCGGCGGGCGCCGCGGCCGGGGTCTCCTGGCTCATGCCCCGATTCTCCCCCGGCGTCGGCCGGTGCTCCCGGGCGGGTCCGGTGACGGTGCTCACGCGGCCGCACCGGCCCGGGCGGTGAGCACCTCCTCGGCGGCGCGGGTGGCCGCGGCCACGCACGCGGGCACGCCCACCCCGTCCAGCGCGGAGCCGGCCAGCGCCAGGCCGCCGGCCGCGGCGACGGCCGCGCGCAGCCGCCCCACGCGCTCGCGGTGCCCCACCGCGTACTGCGGCAGCGCGTCCACCCAGCGCGCGACGGCCGCGTCCACCGGGTGCAGCTCGCGCCCCAGCAGCGCGGAGGCGTCGGCGGCGGCCCAGCGCAGCACGTCGGCGTCGTCGGCGCGCAGCGCCTCGTCCTCGCCGGCGCGCCCCAGCGACACGCGCAGCACGCGCACGTCGGCGCGCTGGCCGGCCACCCAGTCCCACTTGTTCGCCGACAGGGTCAGGGCCTTCACGCGCAGGCCGGCGGCGGCGCCCTCCACCGGCGGCACCAGCACCCCGGAGCCGGTCAGGCCCTCCAGCTCGGCGGCGGGCACGGCCAGCGCGGCGATGACCATGCTCGCGGTCTCCACCGCCGCCAGCTCCGCGGCCGCCGCGGGCACCGCGGCGCGCAGCAGGGCCGCGGCCGCCGGGGCGGGCACGGCCAGCACCACGACGTCGGCGGTGCGGGTGCCGGCGGGGGTGCTCACCCGCCAGCCGCCGGCCGCCCCGCGCTCCAGGGCGGTGACGGGCGCGCCGGTGCTCACCCGCGCCCCCCGCGCGCGCAGCGAGGCCACCAGCGCCCCGGGCAGGCGGGCGACCCCGCCGGCCACGCCGGCGAAGACGGGCCCGGCGGCCGCGGGGCGGGCCGCGGCGGCGGCGCGCACGGCGGCCAGCAGCGAGCCGCCGCGGCGGGCGTGCTCCCACAGGGCCGGCACGGTGGCGCGCAGCGAGAGCCGGTCGGCGTGCCCGGCGTAGACCCCGCCGAGCAGC
Source organism: Kineococcus gypseus (assembly GCF_050871305.1). Lineage (NCBI taxonomy): Bacteria > Bacillati > Actinomycetota > Actinomycetes > Kineosporiales > Kineosporiaceae > Kineococcus > Kineococcus gypseus. Next base: position 7,134 of record NZ_JBJLRD010000053.1, read on the forward strand.
GGCTCGACGAGGTGGTCGACCACGGCGCGCCCGACGCGCCCGGCGACGTAGTCGGCCACGGCCACGTCGTGCTCCAGCGGCGGTGCGGGCAGGTCCTCCTCGGCGCGCACGCGCTCGACGTCGGCCGGCTCCAGCAGGCCGGCGACCTGCTCGGCGGAGCCGGGCACGCCCATGACGGTGCCGGCGGGCAGGCGGTGCAGGGCGCCGCGCGAGCGCACGGAGGCGGAGGCGGTGGCCGGGTGCACCAGGTCGGCGCCCAGGCCGGCGGCGCGCACCAGCTCGACCGCCTCGGGCCGGCGGGCCAGCACCGACTCCGCGCCCAGGTCCACCACGACGCCGCCGACCTCGCCGCGCTGCAGCACGCCGCCGGTGCGCCCGGAGGCCTCCAGCACCTCGACGTCGGCGCCCAGCTGCACCAGGCGGTGCGCGGCGGCCAGGCCGCTGACCCCGCCGCCCACGACGACGGCGCGCACGGCGCCGGGCGCGGCGCTCACTCCCCCGCGCCCTCCGGGCCGCCGCGCCAGGCGTGCACCTCCTCCACGACGCGCGCCAGCACGCCCGGGTCGGCGGTGGGCGGCACGCCGTGGCCGAGGTTGAACACGTGCCCGGCGCCGGCGCGCTCGCCGGCGGCCAGCACGCGGCGCACCTCGCCGCGCAGCACCTCCCAGGGGGCGAAGAGCAGCGCGGGGTCGAGGTTGCCCTGCACGGCCACCGGGCGCCCGGCGCCGGCGCGCCCGCGGCGGGCGCCCTCGTCCAGGGGCACGCGGAAGTCCACGCCGAGGACGTCAACGCCGCCGTCGACGGCGGCCATGGCGCCCAGCAGCTCGCCGGTGCCGGTGCCGAAGTGGGTGCGCGGCACGCCCAGGTCGGCGACGGCGCGCAGCGCGGCGGCGGAGTGCTCCGCGACGTGGCGCTCGTAGTCGGCCAGCGGCAGGGCGCCGACCCAGGAGTCGAACAGCTGCACGGCCGAGGCGCCGGCGAGGACCTGCGCGCGCAGGAACGCGCCGGTGATCTGCGCCAGGCGGGCGGCGAGGTCGTGCCACAGCTGCGGGTCGGCGTGCAGGAGGGCCTTGGTGCGCAGCAGGTCGCGCGAGGGCCCGCCCTCGACGAGGTAGCTGGCCAGGGTGAAGGGGGCGCCGGCGAAGCCGATGAGGGGCGTGCCGGTGGCGGCGAGCTGCTCGACGGTCAGGCGCACGGCCTCGGTGACGTGCTGCAGGCGCTCCGGGGTCAGCTCCGGCACGCGCGCCAGGTCCGCGCGGGTGCGCACCGGCTCGGCGATGACGGGCCCGGTGCCGGGCACGATCTCCACGCCCACGCCGGCGGCCTCCAGCGGCACGACGATGTCGGAGTAGAAGATCGCCGCGTCCACGCCGTAGCGGCGCACCGGCTGCAGCGTGATCTCGGCGACCAGCTCGGGGCGGCGGCAGGACTCCAGCATCGTGGTGCCCTCGCGCGCGGCTCGGTACTCCGGCAGCGAGCGGCCCGCCTGGCGCATGAACCACACCGGGGTGCGCTGCGGGCGCAGGCCGCGGGCGACGTCACCGCGCGCCACGCGCAGGTACGGGGAGTCGGCCAGGTACGGGGAGTCGGCCGCGGGGCCCCGGGGCGCCTCCCCGGGGGCGGCGGTGGTCGGGGCGTCGACGGGTCCGGGCACGGGGCCGATCGTCGCACGGCCCGCCCGGCGCGGCGCCGCCGCCGTCGGCCACCGCGTCCCTAGTCTCCCGGCGTGACGCTCTCCCGAGTGCCCGGCGGTGCCCGCGACGGCACGGGCGCGGCCGCCGACGCCTTCCAGCGCGCCGTGCGGGCGCTGCGCGAGGTGCGCCTGCGCCCGGACGTGGTGCTCACCGAGGTCCCGGCGCCGGCGCGCATCGCCCCGCACGCGGTGGCGCTGGGCGGGGACGTGCTCGCCGACGGCGAGGAGCTGGCCACCGGGCGCTTCATCCTGCTACACGACCCCGCGGCACCGCCGGAGTGGGGCGGCACCTTCCGCGTGGTGACGTACGTGCGCGCGGACCTGGAGGCGGAGATGGGGGCGGACCCGCTGCTGGGGCGGGTGGGCTGGAGCTGGCTGGAGGAGGCGCTGGCGGCGCACGGCGCGCGCGCCGGCGCGGTGGGCGGCACCGTCACCCGGGTGCTCTCGGAGGGCTACGGGGCGCTGGCGGACCGGCCGCCGTCGGTGGACGTGGAGGTGCGCGCGTCGTGGACGCCGCTGCCCGGCGCCGGGCGCGACGCGGCGGACGGGCCGTTCGACGTGGCCGCGCACCTGCGCGCCTGGGCCGTGCTGCTGTGCACCGTGGCGGGGCTGCCGCCGCTGCCGGAGGGCGTCAGCGCCCTGCCGCGCGCCCAGCGCTGACGCGGGCACCGGCCCGATCACCGGCCCGATCACCGGCGGGGCCGCCGGCGGGGCGCCGCGGCCAACACGTGGCGCCGCGGTGGTCAAGTCCGCGAGCGACGGCGCCGATCACCTCCTCAGTGAGGCGTGCCGCAGGAGGCGGGCGCCCAGTGCCTGTTGGAGGACGACGGTGACTGCGCTCGTCGAACGCCCTGGGATGGCCGTCCCGTCACGTCTCGGCCGCTTCGCCGCGCTGGTCGCGGTGGCCGACCCCGCGGTGCGCGAGTCGGTCACGCGCACCCTGCGCATGCTCGGCGCGGTGAACGTCGAGCACGCCGGGAGCGTGGCCCAGGCCCGCGCCATGGCCCGCACCGGCCCGCGCGCCCTGTTCATCGCCGACGCCGGCCTGCCGGACGGCTCCGGCGCCCAGCTGGTCACGGAGCTGCGCGCGGCGGGCTGGAACCGCTGCGTGGTGCTCTCCAGCAGCGCGGACCCGTTCGCGGTGCGCGGCGCGGTGGCCGCCGGGGTGCGCTGCTACCTGGTGACCACCCGCCCGGAGGGCACCGGCTACGAGGGCCGCGTCGGCGAGTCCGGCGTGGACAGCCTCTCCGAGCGCGAGGTCGAGGTGCTCCAGCACGTCGCCGACGGCCGCTCCAACAAGGACACCGGCGCGCTGCTGGGCCTGTCGGCCCTGACGGTCAAGAGCCACCTGGCGCGCATCGCGCGCAAGCTCGGCACCGGCGACCGCGCCGAGATGGTCGCCATCACCCTGCGGGCCGGCGTCATCCAGTGACCCCCCGCCGGTGACCCCCGGCCCGCGGGGCACCCCGGGCGCACCCGGGGCGCACGGCGGCACGTACGGTGGGGCCGTGCCGGTCGGGGAGGGACGTCCACAGGGTCAGCCTCCGGCGGAGCGGGGCGCGGACGCCGCGGGACCCGGCCCCGCCGAGCTGCCGCTGCTCGACGCGCCCGCCGGCGGCCTGCCACCCGTGGTGACCGACGAGGCCGCCCTGGCGGCCGTGGTGGCCGCCATGGCCGCCGGCACCGGCCCGGTGGCCGTGGACGCCGAGCGGGCCTCGGGCTACCGCTACGGCCAGCGCGCCTTCCTCGTGCAGCTGCGCCGCGCCGGCGCGGGCACCGCCCTGATCGACCCCACCGCCGTGCCGGACCTGTCGGCCCTCGGCGAGGCGCTCTCGGGCGCGGAGTGGGTGCTGCACGCGGCCACGCAGGACCTGCCGTGCCTGGCGGAGGTGGGCATGCGCCCGACCACGCTGTTCGACACCGAGCTGGGCTCGCGCCTGGCGGGCTTGCCGCGGGTGGGGCTGGGCGCGGTGGTCGAGGAGCTGCTGGGGCTGCGGCTGGCCAAGGAGCACTCCGCGGTGGACTGGTCCACCCGCCCCCTGCCGGAGCCGTGGCTGACGTACGCGGCGCTGGACGTGGAGGTCCTCGTGCAGGTGCGCGACGCCCTCGCCGAGCGCCTGGCGGCGCAGGGCAAGCTCGAGTGGGCCCGCGAGGAGTTCGCCGCGATCGCCGCCGCCCCGCTGCCGGTGCCGCCGGCGGAGCCGTGGCGGCGCACCTCCGGCCTGCACGCGGTGCGCTCGCGCCGTCAGATGGCCGTGGTGCGCGAGCTGTGGCGGGCGCGCGACGAGGAGGCCCGCCGCCGCGACACCTCCCCCGGCCGGCTGCTGCCGGACTCAGCGATCGTCGCGGCAGCGCGCGCCCTGCCGCGCGGGCCGCAGGCGCTGGCCGCCACGGCCGGCTTCACCGGGCGCGCCGCGCGCAGCCAGCTGGAGCTGTGGGCGGCGGCCGTGGCGCGCGGCCTGGCGCTGCCGGAGGCCGAGCTGCCGCAGCACCCCCCGCGCGGGGACGGGCCCCCGCCGCCGCGCACGTGGGCGGGCCGCGACCCCGAGGCCGCCGCGCGGCTGGCGGCGGCGCGCGCGGCCGTGACGGCCATCGCCGAGCGGCACGCGGTGCCGGTGGAGAACCTGCTGCAGCCCGACGCCCTGCGGCGCCTGGCGTGGCAGCCCCCCGAACCCCCGGACACCGCCTCGGTGGCCGCGGTGCTGCGCGCGCGCGGCGCCCGGCGCTGGCAGGTGGAGCTGGTCGCCGGGCCGGTGGCGTCGGCGCTGGCCGGGGCGCGGGTCCCGGCCGACGCGGACGCCGACGCCGACGCCGACGCCACCGGCTGACCCCGTCCACGGCGCGCGGGCGCGCCCCGTCTTGCTGCCGCCGGTGCGCTGGGCGAACCTGGTGCCACGGTGACGACGACGCGCCGGTGTCGCGGCGGGGTGGAGGTGGGCGGTGGAGCGCCTCGCGCTGGACGAGCAGCTGTCGGCCGCGGCCATGGCGCGGCACTGGGTGTGCGAGCGCTGCCCCGACGAGCACCTGCCCGAGGCGCGGCGCTGGATCGCGGAGCTGCTGACGAGCGAGCTGGTCGCCAACGCCCTGGAGCACGGCCGCGGCCCGGTGGTGCTGTCCCTCACGCACGACGAGGAGGGCATCGTCGTGGCCATCTCCGACGCCGAGGCGCGCGTGCCGGCGCTGCGCGCGCAGGTGCCCGGGGCCACCGCCGGGCGCGGCATCGCCCTGGTGGACGCCCTGTCGACCGCGTGGGGGGTCTACCCCAGCCTGCCCGCCGACCCGTCGCTCGCGCCCGACCCCGCGGGCGGCGACGCGCAGAGCTGGCCGCAGCCGGCCGAGGAGGAGCCGGGCGCCGGGACCGCGCACGGTGCGGGCGGCAAGACGGTGTGGTTCCACCTGGCGACCGGCTGAGCGCGCACCGTCAGCACGCCCGCCCGCGGGGAGGGGCCGTGACCCGTTCGGCCCAGCGCCCACGCGGCGCGGCGCGGCGCCCGCGCGGGCCTCGCCTACGGTCGCAGCCGTGAGCTGCGACCACCCGCCCGCCGTGCGCGCCGCCCTGCGCCGCAGCGTCCTGGCGGTCAGCGTCCTGGACGACGTGGACGTCGACCCCGACGACGACGGCGTGCACCTGCCCGGCTGCGCGCCGCTGGCGTGGGCCGACGTCGCCGCGGCCGCCGGCACCGCGGTCGCGGCGGGCACGACCGACCCCGCGGGCACCTCGGGCGGGGCGGCGGACGGGGGCCCGGGCGCGGCGGCGCGGCTGCGGGTGCGCCAGCTGCTGCTGGCGCACCGCGAGCTGCACCGCTCCGGCGCGCGCCGGGTGGCCCTGGCCGTGCCGCGCGGGGCCGAGCGGCACCCGGGGGCGGGCTGGGCGGCGCGCCCGCTGCTGGGCGGGGCGCTGGACCTGGGCCTGGGCGTGGTCGTCGCCCACGACGGGCGCGAGCGCGTGCTGCCGGTGCCGGCGGTCTCCGCGCGGGTCACCGGCTCCGCGGCGGCGCCGGGCGCCGGTGAGCTCGAGCACCTGGAGGCGATGGGGGCGCTGGCCGCGCGGCGGCTGCTGCGCGACGAGGGCGCGCGCGGCGGGGGGGTGCTGCGGCCCGTGGGCGGCTGCGACGTGCCCACGCTGCTGGCCTCGGCGGCCCTGCGCGCCCACCTGGTCGACGGCCCCGCCGGGGCGCGGGGCGCGACCGGCGCCGCAGCGGTGATGCGGGCCGTGGCGGTGCCCGACCGCACCCGCGGCTGGTTCGACCTGGCCCGCGTGGACCCGGCGTTCGTGGTGGCCGCGTGGGCGGTGACGGACCCGGCCGACCGGGGCCTGCGCCGGCCGGTGCTCGTCACCCGCGAGGAGGTCGCGCCGGCCCCCGTCGCGGTGGACGTGGCCGGCGTGGCGGGAGCCGTGCTGCGCCTGTGAGCGGCTCCCGCCGGGCGTGCCGGCGAGCGCCCCTCAGGCCCCGGCGCCGCGGGCCGAGGGGGTGTGCGCGTCGGTGCCGGTGTGGCGGGCCACCGACTCCACGACGGTGCGGGCCACCGCCTGCGGCGCCAGGCCCACCTCGTCGAGGATCGCCTCGCGCGAGCCGTGGTCCAGGAAGCGCTGCGGCAGCGCGAAGGTGAGCACCGGGGTGGGCACCGAGCGCTCGCGCAGCGCCTGCCCCAGCGCCCAGCCCAGGCCGCCGACCTCGGCGCCGTCCTCGAGCACGGCGACGTGCTGGTGGGTGGCGGCCAGCTCCAGCAGCGCCTCGGGCACGGGCACCACCCAGCGCGGGTCGACGACGGTGACGCCGACGCCGTGCGCGCGCAGCCGCGCGGCCACGTCCAGGGCGCGCGGCACCAAGGAGCCCACGGCCACGAGCAGCACGTCGTCGCCCTCGGCCCACTGCGCCCCCTCCAGGACGTCGACGACGCCGGTGCGGGCGATCGCGGGCAGGTCGGCGGGCACCTTGCCCTTGCTGAAGCGCAGCACCGTGGGGCCGTCCTCGACGGCGACGGCCTCGCGCAGCTCCTCGCGCAGCGTGGTGGCGTCGCGCGGGGCGGCCAGGCGCAGCCCGGGCACCAGCCGGCACAGTCCCAGGTCCCACGCGCCGTGGTGGCTGGCGCCGTCGGGGCCGGTGACGCCGGCGCGGTCGAGGACGAACGTGACGCCGGCGCGGTGCAGGGCCACGTCCATCAGCACCTGGTCGAAGGCGCGGTTGAGGAAGGTGGCGTAGACGGCGACCACCGGGTGCAGCCCGCCGGCGGCCATGCCGGCCGCGGAGGTGACGGCGTGCTGCTCGGCGATGCCGACGTCGAAGACGCGCTCGGGGTGGGCGCGGGCGAACGGCTCCAGGCCCACGGGCAGGCGCATGGCGGCGGTGATGCCCACCACGTCGGTGCGCGCCTCGCCCAGGGCGACCATCTCGTCGGCGAAGACGCTGGTCCAGGAGGAGCCGGAGCTGGCCTGCGCCTCGCCGGTCTCGGGGTCGATGACGCCGACGGCGTGGAAGTGGTCGGCGTCGTCGGCCAGGGCCGGCTGGTAGCCGCGGCCCTTCTGCGTGATGGCGTGCACGATGACGGGCCCGCCGAAGGAGCGCGCGCGGCGCAGGGCGTGCTCGACGGCCTCGACGTCGTGGCCGTCGACGGGGCCGACGTACTTCAGGCCCAGGTCCTCGAAGAGCCCCTGCGGGGCGACGATGTCCTTGATGCCCTTCTTCATCCCGTGCAGGGTCTCGTAGGCCAGCCGGCCCGGGGCCCCGCCGCGCTTGAGGGACTGCTTGCCCCAGTCGAGCAGCTTCTCGTACTCGCGGGTGGTGCGCAGCGTCGCCAGGTGCGAGGCCATGCCGCCGATGGTCGGGGCGTAGGAGCGCTCGTTGTCGTTGACGACGACGATGACCGGTCGCTCGGCCGCGGCGATGTTATTCAGCGCCTCCCAGGCCATGCCGCCGGTCAGGGCGCCGTCGCCGATGACGGCCACCACGCGCCGCTCGCCCTCCCCGCGCAGCTCGAACGCCTTGGCGAGGCCGTCGGCCCACGACAGGGACGTGGAGGCGTGCGAGTTCTCCACGAGGTCGTGCTCGCTCTCGGCGCGCGAGGGGTAGCCGGAGAGCCCGCCGGCCTCGCGCAGGTGGGTGAAGTCCTGCCGGCCGGTGAGCAGCTTGTGCACGTAGCTCTGGTGGCCGGTGTCGAAGACCAGGCGGTCGCGCGGGGAGTCGAACACCCGGTGCAGGGCGATGGTCAGCTCCACCACGCCCAGGTTGGGCCCCAGGTGGCCGCCGGTGCGGCTGACGGCGCGGACGAGGAAGTCGCGCACCTCGCCGGCCAGCTGCGGCAGCTGCTCCGGGGCGAGGTGCTTGAGGTCCTCCGGCCCCTTGATGGTCTCGAGCAGCCCCATGCGGGGTGGCCTCCTGTGCGGCGGGTGCGTGCGGGCGTCGGTGCTGGGTCGGTGCCGGGGTCGTGCGCGGCGCCGCCGGTGGTGCCCGTGGCGCCGGGTGGTGCACGGCCGTCGGTGGCCGTCGTGCCGCGAGTGTAGGAGCCGCGGGGGGCGTCAGCGCGACCAACCGCCCCCTGTCGGCCCACCGGCACAGGACCCGCACAGGCCCCGCCTGCGCGGCGCCCGCCCGGCGTGACGGACCTCACCCCGGACCCCACCCCGGCGCCCGCACCGGTCCCCACCCCGGGTCGGGCCCGCCGGCCCCGCCGCGGCCGTCGGGCGGGGGCGCGAGCAGGGCGTGCTGGAGCGCGGCGACCGAGCGGGTCAGGCGGCGCAGCCGCAGCTCCTCGCGCTCGAGCACGTCGAAGACCTGGGCGCCGGTCTCCGGCGGCAGGTGCTCGGACAGGTCGTGGCGGGCCGAGGCGCTCGCGCGGCGCACCGCCTCGCGCTGGGCGGCGACGTGGTGGCCGACCAGCCACGCCAGCAGCAGCGGGTGGTGGCGCACCGCCGGGTAGCCGCGGTACTCCGGCGGCGCCTGGTCCAGCAGCCACGCCACGGCGGCGAGCTGCCAGTCGTCCGCGCCCGGCGGCGGCACCCCCGGCGGCCAGCCGGGCACCGGGGACGGGTGCGCGCGCCGCTGCACGACCACCTCCCGCGTTCGAACGACCGTTCGAGCGTAGCCGGTGCCCCGCCCGCGGGACGCGGCCGCCGCGGCCGCGCGTTGCACCCGTCACCATGCCCGCACCCGCGCCCGCCCTGTCGCTGCTGGACCGCACCCGCGCCACCGCCCCGCCCGGCGGCGGCGCGGCCGACGACGCCGCCGCGGTCCGCGCGACCGTCGAGCGCGCCGTGCGCGCGCAGGCGCTGGGCCTGCACCGCTTCTGGGTCGCCGAGCACCACGCGGTCCCCGGCGTCGTCGGCCCGGCGCCGGCGGTCCTGCTGGGTGCGATCGCCGCGGCGCTGGACCCCTCCTCCGCGCTGCGCATCGGCTCCGGCGGGGTGATGCTGCCCAACCACACCCCCCTGGTGGTCGCCGAGCAGTTCGCCGTCCTGCAGGCCCTGCGCCCGGGCCGCGTGGACCTCGGGGTGGGCCGCTCGGCCGGCTTCACCGCCCCGGTGCGGGCGGCGCTGCGCGCCCCGGGCGACGACGAGGAGGAGTTCACCGCCCGGCTCTCGGAGCTGCTGGACCTGCTGCACGGGCGCGCGGCGGTGACGGTGCGCCCGCGCGTGCCGGCGCCGCCGGTGGCGGTGCTGGCCACCGGCTCCGGCCTGGCGGTCGCCGCGCACCTGGGCCTGCCCGTCGTGGTGGGCGGACCGGTGCTGGAGGACCCGGCGCGGGTGGCGCGGTACCGCGAGCGCTTCGTCGAGCGCGGCCACGGCGGCCCGCGCGTGACGGTGCTGGCCGACGTGCTCGTCGCCGACGACGAGGCCACCGCCCGGCGCGAGCTGCTGCCGCAGGCGTGGTCGCTGGCCGTCTCGCGCACCCGCGGGGTCTTCCCGGCGCTGCCGGCGCCCGGGGACGTGCGCCTGGACGAGCTCAACGCCCGCGAGCGCCGCACGGTCGAGCAGGTCCTGGCGCAGGACGTCGTGGGCACCGAGGCGCAGGTGCGCCGGCGGGTGGGCGAGCTGCTGGGCCGCCTCGGCGCGGAGGAGCTGCTGGTGGCCACGACCGTGCACGACCCGGACCTGCAGGCGGAGTCCGACGCGCGCCTGGCCGACGCGCTGCTCGGCTGAGGCGCGGGGCCCGCCCGCTCAGGGCTGCCGGTCGGCCTTGACGACGAGGACGGGCACCTCCGAGCCGAGGACGACGCGCTGCGCGGTGCTGCCGAGGAGGAACTTGCCCACCGGCGAGCGCCGTCGGGTGCCGATGACGACGAGCTCGGCGCCGCACCCCGGCACGGCGTCGAGCAGGGCGTCCACCGGCTCCTGGTGCTCGGGGCGGTGCAGCACCTCGGCCGAGGCGGGTGCCGGGTCCAGCCCGGCCACCGCGCGCCGGGCCGCCTCGCCGTGGTCGTCGCGGGCGCCGAGGTCGAGCACCGCCAGCGGCAGGCCGCGCAGCCGCGCCTCGGCGGCGCCGCGCCGCAGCGCCGCGGCACCCTCGGCCGTGCCCGACCAGCCCACGAGGACCGTCACCGCCACCACTCCCCCTCCACCCGTCCCCCTCCACCCGTCCCGCGGGACCCGGCCCGCGGACCGGCGCCGCGCGCCCCTCCCGCGGGTATCGTGCGCGCTCGGGCGGCGGACGGCCACACCTCGTGACCGGTCCCGCACCACCGCCGCCGGCAGGACGTGAGCCGCTCGACGAGGAGGGTCTCGTGCACAAGCGCGTCAAGGGCGTCCTGGGGGTGGCGCTGCTGGTCCCGCTCGTGGCGACGGCGGCCTGGGACGCCCGCAGCACCGGGACGCTGTCCGGGGCCCGCACCGGGCTGACGATCATCGCGCCCGCCTCGCCGGGCGGCGGGTGGGACTCGCTGGCGCGCCAGCTGCAGGCGGCCATGCGCGACGCCGGGGTGGTCACCAACCCGCAGGTCGTCAACGTCCCCGGCGCCGCGGGCACCATCGGCCTGGCCCAGCTGCGCGAGATGGAGGGCGAGGGTGACGTGCTCATGGTCACCGGGACCGTCATGGTCGGCGGCGTGGAGATCAACGACAGCCCCGTCGGCATCGACGACGTCACGCCGATCGCGCGCACCACCGACGACTACGAGGTGCTCGTGGTGCCCGCGGACTCCCCGCTGCGCTCCGTCGACGACCTCGTGGCCGCCTGGCGGCAGGACCCCGGCGGCGTCGCCATCGGCGGCGGCTCCCTCGGCGGCACCGACCAGCTGCTCGCCGCCCAGCTCGCGCTGGCCGTCGACGTGCCGGCGACGGAGGTCAACTACATCGCCTACTCCGGCGGCGGCGAGGCGATCCAGGCGCTGCTGTCCGGCGCCAGCGACGTGGGCATCAGCGGCTACAACGAGTTCGCCGACCAGATCGAGGCCGGGCAGCTGCGGGCGCTGGCCGTCTCCGCGCCGGAGCCGCAGCCGGAGCTGGGCGTCCCGACGCTGTACGAGCTCGGGTACGACGTGCACCAGGGCAACTGGCGCGGCCTGCTGGCGCCGCCGGGACTGACCGGCGAGGAGCGCCGGGAGCTGACCGACATCGTCACCGAGACCCTCGCCACGCCGCAGTGGCGCGAGACCCTCGAGCGCAACCGCTGGGTCGACAGCGAGCTCGTGGGCGAGGAGCTCACCGCGTTCCTCGACGAGGAGGTCGCCCGCGTGCGGGCGGTCCTCGACGAGGCGGGGCTGTGAGCGCCCCCTCCCCCGCTGGGCGCGGCGGCGGCCTCGCGCAGGCCTCGCCGCTCGCGGCCCCGGCACCGGCGCGCGGCTCGTTCGCGATGGCCGCCGTCGTCACGGGGTTCGCGCTGTACCTGACGCACGGGCTCGTCGTCATGGACACCGCCGGGGACGCGGACGGGCCCGGTCCGCGGTTCTTCCCGGTGCTCGTGCTCGTGCTGGCCTGGGTGGTCGCGGTGGGGCTGGCGCTGGACGCGGTGCGCGAGCGCCGCGCCGCGCGAGCCGGTCGGGGGCTCGGTCACGGGGCCGCGGAGGAGGACGGCGGTGGGGACGGCGAGGCGGGCACCGCCCCCACCGACTGGCGCTCCGTGGCGCTGGTGGCCGGGACGTTCGCCGTCTTCACCGCCGTGCTCGTGCCGCTGGGCTGGCTGGTCGCCGGGACCTGGCTGTTCTGGGGCACCGCGCAGGCGCTGGGCAGCCGGCGCCGCCTGTTCGACCTCGGCGTCGCCCTCGCCGTGGCCTCCGTGGTGCAGCTGGTGTTCGGGGCGGGCCTGGGCCTGAACCTGCCCGCCGGCGTGCTGGCCCTGTAGAGGGGACCCGACGTGGACGCGCTCGCCGACCTCGCCGGTGGTTTCTCGACCGCCCTGACCCCGGCGAACCTGCTGTGGGTCTTCCTCGGCGCCGTCCTCGGCACCGCCGTGGGCGTCCTGCCGGGCCTGGGTTCCTCCATGGCGGTGGCCCTGCTGCTGCCGGTCACCTTCGCGCTGGACCCGACCGGGGCGCTCATCATGTTCGCCGGCATCTACTACGGCGGGCTGTTCGGCGACTCGATCACCGGCATCCTGCTGAACACCCCGGGCAACTCCTCGGCGATCGCGGCCACCTTCGAGGGGCACCGGATGGCGCTGGACGGGCGCGCGCCGCAGGCGCTCGCGACGTCGGCGATCGGCGCGTTCACCGGCGGCCTGATCGCCACGAGCGTCGTCGCCCTCGGCGCGCCCGCGTTCGCGCGCTTCGCCTCCGCGTTCGGCCCGGCGGAGTTCTTCGCGCTGACGGCGTTCGCCTTCGTCGCCACCGCCTTCGTCGTCGCCGACTCGGCCCTGAAGGGCCTGGCCGCGCTCGTCATCGGCTTCACCGTCGGCGTCGTCGGCATCGACACGCAGACCGGCACCGTGCGGTACACGATGGGCGTGCCGCAGCTGTTCGACGGCGTGGGCGTCGTCGTCATCACGGTCGGGCTGCTGGCGCTGGGCGAGGTGCTGCACGTGGCGTCGCGCTCGCGCTGGAGCAGCGGGGACCGGCTGGTCGCCGTGCGGGGGCGCCCGTTCCTCTCGCGCGCGGAGTTCCGCGAGGCGCTGCCGGCGTGGTTGCGCGGCACGGCGTTCGGTGTGCCCTTCGGCGTCGTGCCCGTGGGCGGCTCGGAGGTGCCGACGTTCCTGTCCTACGGCACCGAGCGGCGCCTGGACGCGCGCCGCAGCGACCCGCGGTTCGGCCGCGGGGCCGTGCGCGGCGTCGCCGGCCCGGAAGCGGCGGGCAACGCGACCGCCGGCACCGCCATGGGCGCACTGCTGGCGCTGGGCCTGCCGACGTCGGCGACCGCGGCGATCCTGCTGGGCGCCTTCCAGCAGTTCGGCATCCAGACCGGGCCGCTGCTGTTCCAGCGCGCCGGCGAGCTGGTGTGGGCGCTCATCGCGAGCCTGTTCATCGGCCTGTTCGTGCTGCTCGTGCTGAACCTGCCGTTCGCGCCGCTGTGGGCGCGGCTGCTGCTCGTCCCGCGCCCGTACCTGTACGCCGGCATCGCCGTCTTCGCCGGCCTGGGCATCTACGCCTCCGCCGGCTCGGTGGTCGACCTGGTGCTCCTGCTGCTGCTGGGCCTGCTCGGGTTCCTCATGCGCCGCCACGACGTCCCGCTGGCGCCGGTGCTCATCGCGGTGATCCTCGGGCCGCTGGCGGAGACCAACCTGCGCAACACCCTCGCCATCAGCCAGGGCGACCCGAGCGCGCTGGTCTCCAGCCCGGTGACGATCACGATCTACGCGCTGCTGGCGCTGGCCGTGGTGCTGGCGGTGGCGGGCCGGGTGCGGCGCCGGCGCGGCGCCGACGTCTGAGCGCCGACGTCCGGGCGCCGACGTCCGGGCGCCGACGTCCGGGCGGCGGCCCTCACGTCGCCACGTCGGCGCGGCCCAGCACCTCCAGGAAGGCCAGTGCCTCGGCGCTGCGCGAGCCCGCCGGTGCGGTGTGGAGCACCAGGTGCTGGTCGCTCTCGTCCAGCAGCAGGGCGTCGCAGTCGACCGTCACGTCCCCGACGACGGGGTGCCGGAAGGTCTTGGTGAGCACCGGCGTGGCCTGCACGTCGTGCCGCTCCCACAGCCGGGCGAAGTCGGCGCTGCCCGCGCGCAGCTCCTCGACGAGGGCGGCGACCGCGGGGTCGGCGGGGTAGCGGGCCAGGGCCGCGCGCAGGTCCCTGACGACGCCGAACCGGAACTCCGCCGCGTCGGAGATGCCGTACGGCTGCGGGCGCGCGCCGGCCGGGCCCAGGAACGCCTTGCGCGCCAGGTTGCGCTCGCGCGGGGTCAGGGGGGCGAAGTCCTCCATGAGCGCCGCCGCCAGGTCGTTCCAGGCGAGCACCTCGAAGGCGGCGGAGAGGACGACGGCTGCCGTGCCCGGCAGGCGCTGCAGCAGGGCCAGCACGCTGGGGCGCACGTCGCGCCGGTGCAGCGCGGTGCGCAGCGGGGCGGTGCCGGCCAGCAGGTGCAGGTGCCCGGACTCGGCGTCGGTCAGGCGCAGGGCGCCGGCGATGCCGGCGAGGACCTCGCCCGAGGGGCGCGGCGCCCGGCCCTGCTCCAGGCGCACGTAGTACTCGGTGGAGATGTGCGCCAGGACCGCGACCTCCTCGCGGCGCAGTCCCGGGGTGCGCCGGCGCGGCCCGGGGGGCAGGCCGACGTCCTGCGGGCGCAGCCGCTCGCGGCGGCTGCGCAGGAAGGAACCGAGCTCTCGCCTGTCCACCCCCGCAGTGTGCGCGCGGACCGCGTCCGCAGCCTGGTACAGCCGGTGCCTGCCTGCGCCGCGCGGCCGGGAGCAGCGTGGTGGCCATGACGAGCAGCACCCCCTCCACGACCACCACCACCACGACCGCCGTCCCCGCCACCCCCGCCGGCCTGCTGGCCGGCAAGGTCGTCCTGATCACCGGCGCCAGCCGCGGCATCGGCGCGGCCGCGGCCCACCTCTTCGCCCGCGAGGGCGCCGCCGTGGTCCTGGCCGCCCGCGGCACCGACGCCCTCGAGCGCGTCGTGGGGCAGGTGCGCGCCGCCGGCGGCACCGCCGACGCCGTGCCCCTCGACCTCGCCGACCGCGAGGGCGTGCGCGCCGCGGTCGAGCGCGCCGGGCGGCTGCACGGGCGCCTCGACGGCGCGTTCAACAACGGCGCGGCCATCCAGCGGCCCGGGCCGCTGGACACCACCAGCGACGAGGACGTCGACCTGCAGTTCGCCGTGAACTTCCGCGCGCACTGGACCGCGATGAACGCCGAGGCCGCGCTGATGCGCCGCACCGGCGGCGGCTCGATCGTCAACACCTCCAGCATCGGCAGCCGCCGCGCGAACCCGGCGCTGCCGGCGTACGGGGCGATGAAGCGCGCGCTGAACAGCCTCACCGAGACCGCGGCGGTGACCTGGGGCCGCGACGGCATCCGGGTCAACGCCCTCACGCCCGGGGGCACGGCGACGGCGATGATCGACGAGTGGGAGGCGGCCAGCCCGGGCGTGACCGAGCGGATCAGCAGCACGGTGCCGCTGGGGCGGATGGCCGAACCGCGCGAGGTCGCCGAGGCGGCGGCGTGGCTGCTCAGCGACCGGGCGTCCATGGTGACCGGCGCGATCGTGCCCGTGGACGGGGGTGCGGGGGCCTGACGGGCCGGCTCGGCGGGCCGGCTCGGCGGGCCGGGCTCAGTCGGGCCCCTCGAGCACTCGCAGCAGCACCCGGTTCAGCTCGGCCGCCTCCGCGGCGCCCAGACCCAGCCGCCCGGGCCCGTCGGCCTCGCGCACGGCCGGCCAGACCACCGCGAGCAGGTCGTGGCCCGCGCTCGTCAGGGCCAGCGGGTTGCGCCGCCCCTTGGCGCGCTCGGTCCGCCTGCCGACGAGGCCGCGCTCGACGAGGCCGTCCAGGACGCCGCTGAGGGACTGCGGGCGCACCAGCACCGCGCGGGCCAACTGCGCCTGGGTGGGCGAGGTGCCGGCGGCCAGGTGGCAGAGCACCCCGAACTGCACCGGGGACAGACCGTGATCGGCGAACACCTCGGTCAGCCGCCGCTCGACGCGGTGCGCGGCGCGGATCAGCGACCACGACACCAGGGCGTCGATGTCGTCCTCGGTCAGGTCCACGGTCGGCTTGCCACCCCCTTCAGCAGCGGGCAGTCTCTCATCAACAGGTTCCTGATTCTGAGTGAGGTCGACGTGTCCGCACCCACCACCCCCACCACCCACCCCTCCAGCCACCCCGCCCCCCGGTCCGGGACCGCCGGCTCCCCGGAGCGCGTGCTGGTCACCGGCGCCACCGGCGACATCGGCACCGCCCTCGTCGCCGAGCTCACCGCCCGCGGCGTGCCCTTCCGGGTGCTGTGCCGGCGCACCGCGCAGGTGCGCGCCTTCACCGAGCGCGGCGTCGAGGCCGCCCTGGGCAGCTTCGAGGACGCCGACAGCCTGGGCGAGGCGCTGCGCGGGTGCGAGCAGCTGTTCCTGAACACCCCTCCGGGTCCGGAGCAGTTCCGCCAGAACCGTGACGCGATCGACGCCGCCGTCGCCGCGGGGGTCGGCCACGTCGTCAAGGTCTCCACCTCCGACGCCAACCCCCGCTCGGCCATCCCCTGGGCGCGCGACCACGCCCTGGCCGACGAGCACCTGCGGCGCAGCGGCCTGGCGTGGACGCGCCTGCAGCCGGGCGCGTTCACCAAGAACCTGCT
Organism: Kineococcus gypseus; assembly: GCF_050871305.1. Classification (NCBI taxonomy): domain Bacteria; kingdom Bacillati; phylum Actinomycetota; class Actinomycetes; order Kineosporiales; family Kineosporiaceae; genus Kineococcus; species Kineococcus gypseus. Next base: position 23,468 of record NZ_JBJLRD010000053.1, read on the forward strand.
CGTGGAGGCCGCGGCGATCCGCCGCGGGTGGCTGCCGCAGACCAGCGGGCACGGGGCCACGGCCTGGGTGGACGTGCTCGACATCGCCGCCGTCGCCGCCCGCGTGCTGACCGACCCGGGCGTGCGGGGCGGGAGCGGCGAGGACGGCCGCAGCTACGTGCTCACCGGCGACCGTCCCCTGTCCTACCCCGAGGTCGCCGGCATCCTCACCGCCACGCTCGGGCACCGCGTGCGCTACGCGCACGTGCCCGCGCCCGTCTTCTACGGCGTGCTGCGCGCCAGCGGGCTCCCCGCCTGGCAGGCCCAGGGCCTGGTGCGCCAGTTCGTCGACGTCGTGCGCCGCGGGGCCGACGACGGGCGGTTGTGCACCAGCGACGTCCCCGACCTGCTGGGGCGCCCGGCCACGAGCATCGCCGACTTCGCCCGGGCCCACCGCGCCGAGCTCAGCCCCGCCTGAGCGGCGCCCGCCCCGGTGCGCCCCGGCGCCCCGGGGCGGGTGCGGGGCGGGCGCGGGGAGCCGCGGTCAGCGCGAGCGGTACAGGCCCGCGGCGTACCCGGGGCCGTAGTAGCGCTCCAGCTCCTCCAGCGGCTCCCCCGGGCGCTCCAGCTCCCGGGCGATGACCGCGCGGGAGGGCACCGCGCCGGGGTCCCAGGTCTCCTGCTGCCACAGCCGCGAGCGCAGGAACGCCTTGGAGCAGTGGGAGAAGACCTGCTCGACCTCCACGACGAGGGCGAGCACCGGGCGGTGCCCCTGCACGAGCATCCGGTCGAAGAACGGCGCGTCGCTGACGAGGTGGGCGCGGCCGTTGATGCGCAGCGTGTCGCCGCGACCGGGCACGAAGTGGATCAGGCCCACGTGCGGGTTGGCCAGGACGTTGCGGAAGCCGTCGACGCGGCGGTTGCCGGGCCGTTCCGGGATCGCGACGGTGGTGTCGTCCAGGACGAGGGTGAAGCCGGGCGGGTCGCCCTTGGGCGAGACGTCGCAGCTGCCGTCGGCGCCGGAGGTGGCGATCAGGCAGAACGGCGAGGCGGCCAGCCACTGCCGGTCCAGCTCGTGCAGGCGCGTGCGCTCCTTGGCCAGGGCCCGCGGCAGCGGCTCGCCGACCAGCTCGCGCAGCTCCGCTTCGGAGGTCACTCGGCGCACACGGGCATCCTGCCCGACCGGGCCCGCCGGCGCGGCGGGTTCGGCCGCCCCGTCCGCGCGTCAGTGCGCGGCCGCCCCGTGCTCCGCCGTGCGCCGGCGGTGCAGGGTCAGGGTCACGAGCACCACGAGCACCGCGCCGACGACGAGCCCGACCAGCGCGCTGAAGAGGGTGTTGACCAGCCAGCCGACGACCCCGCCGAGGGCGCCGGTCGCCTCGTGCGCGGCCTCCTCGAGGTGGTGCACGAACTCGTACACCGGGTGGAAGCCGAGCTCGTCGCTGCCCACGAGCAGGATGTGCCCGCCGACCCAGAGCATCGCCGCGGTCCCGACGACGGTCAGGAAGGTCAGCAGCTTCGGCATCGCGGCCACCAGGCCGCGGCCGAAGCGGGCGGTGCCGGCGGAGGAGCGCCGGGACAGGTTCAGCCCGACGTCGTCCATCTTCACGATGAGCCCGACGGCGCCGTAGACCACGACGGTGATGAGAGTGCCGACGAGCACGAGGATCGCCAGCCGCGCCCAGAACGTCTCCTCGGCGACCTCGTTGAGCGAGATCACCATGATCTCCGCGGAGAGGATGAGGTCGGTGCGGATGGCGCCGGAGACGATCGTCCTCTCGTCCTTGGGACCGTCGTCGTGCCCGTGCCCGTGGCCGCTGACCTTCGCCCACACCTTCTCCGCGCCCTCGAAGCACAGGTACGCGCCACCCAGCATGAGCAGGGGCGTGAGCAGGGAGTCGGCGAACTGGCTGAGCACCAGGATGACCGGGAGGATGATCAGCAGCTTGTTGCGCAGCGAGCCGACCGCGATCTTCCTGATGATCGGCAGCTCGCGGTCGGGCGTCAGCCCGCGCACGTACTGCGGGGTCACCGCGGCGTCGTCGACGACCACGCCGGCGGCCTTGGCCCCGGCCCGGGCGGCGGCGACGCCGACGTCGTCGACGGAGGCGGCGGCCGCGCGCGCGATGAGCGCCACGTCGTCGAGCAGGGCCACGAGTCCACCGGCCACGGCGGGTTCCTCCCATCGATCGGCGCGCCGGGACGTGCGCCCAGCGCCCTCCCAGGTTGTCAGAGACGGCGTGCGCGTGCCCGGCGCAGCGCCGCGCACCACCTCGCTCCGGGGTACCACCCCCGTCGCGGGCGCGTGCGCGCGCGAGGTCGTGGTGCCGCCGCGAGACGCCCGGGGGCGGGCACCGGTGCGGTGCCCGCCCCCGGCGGTGGTGCTCCCGCCGTCAGACGGCGGGCAGCGTGGAGGTGTCGATGACGAAGCGGTAGCGCACGTCGGAGGCCACGACGCGGTCCCACGCCTCGTTGACCTGCTCGGCGCGGATGACCTCGACCTCCGCGGCGATGCCGTGCTCGGCGCAGAAGTCCAGCATCTCCTGCGTCTCGGCGATGCCGCCGATGTTGGAGCCGGCCAGGCTGCGGCGCGCGGGGATGATCGAGAAGGCGCGCACCGACATCGGGTGCTCGGGGGCGCCGACCTCCACGAGGGTGCCGTTGCGCTTGAGCAGCCCCATGTACGCGTCCAGGTCCAGGGTGGCCGAGACGGTGTTGACGATGAGGTCGAACGAGCCGGCGAGCTGCGTGAAGGTGTCCGGGTCGCTGGTGGCGTGGTAGGCGCTCGCGCCCAGGCGCAGGCCGTCCTCCTGCTTCTTCAGCGACTGCGAGAGCACGGTGACCTCGCAGCCCTTGGCCGCAGCGATCTGCACGGCCATGTGGCCCAGGCCGCCCAGGCCGACGACGGCGACCTTCGTGCCGGGACCGGCGCCCCAGTGGTTCAGCGGGGAGTACGTGGTGATGCCCGCGCACAGCAGCGGGGCGGCCACGTCCAGCTCCAGGCCGTCGGGGATGCGCAGCACGAAGTCCTCGGCCACGACGACCTGCTGGGAGTAGCCGCCGGCGGTGGGGCGGCCGTCGGCGGGGTCGGTGCCGCCGTAGGTGCCCACCATGCCGGTGATGGTGCCGTTGCCGGTGCAGTACTGCTCCTCGCCGTCGCGGCAGGCCTCGCACTCGCGGCAGGAGCCGACCATGCAGCCGACGCCGACGCGGTCGCCGACCGCGTGGCGCGTCACCTCGGAGCCGACCTCGGCGACGACACCGGCGATCTCGTGGCCGACGACGATGGGCCAGGAGACCGGGCCCCACTCGCCGCGGGCGGTGTGGATGTCGGAGTGGCAGATGCCGGCGTACTTGATCTCGATGCGCACGTCCTTCGGGCCGACGTCGCGGCGCTCGATGGTGGTGGGCGCGAGCGGCTCGGTGGCCGAGGGGGCGGCGTAGGCGCTGACGGTGGTGCTCAAGGGGTGTCGTCTCCGTCGTCTCGGTGGTGGTGGTGCGGCGCCCCGGCGGGGCCGGGGGCGCACCGCTCCAGGGTGGACCCGCTACAGGGTGGACCCTGCGGCGGGGGTGTGCTCATCGATCTCCGCCAGCTCCCCGGGCGAGAGGTCGGGACCGGCCAGGGCGTCGAGGTTGGCGTCGAGCTGGGCGACGCTGCTGGCGCCGATCAGCGCCGTGGTGGTGCGCGGCTCGCGCAGCACCCAGCGCAGCGCGAGCTGCGCCAGGCTCTGCCCGCGCGCGGAGGCGACGGCGTCCAGGGCGCGGGCGCGCTCGACGAGGTCCTCGGTGACGTCCGCGGCGGACAGGTACGCGCTGCGCGTGGCGCGCGAGCCCTCCGGCACGCCGTGCAGGTAGCGGTCGGTCAGCCGCCCCTGCGACAGCGGCGAGTACACCGCGATGCCGGCGCCGGCGTCCTCGGCGGCGGCCGCGTCGCCGGCCTCGATCCGGCGGTCGAACATCGAGTACCGCGGCTGCACCAGGGTCAGCGGGGTGCCCAGCTCGCGCAGCAGCTCGGCGACGCGGGCGATGTCGGGGGCGGTGTAGTTGGACACCCCCACGTACAGCGCCTTGCCCGAGCGCACGGCCGCGTCCAGGGCGCCGGCGGTCTCCTCCAGCGGCGTGTCCGGGTCGCGGCGGTGGTGGTAGAAGACGTCGACGTGGTCGAGCCCGGTGCGGCGCAGCGAGGCGTCCAGGGAGGCGAGCAGGTACTTGCGCGAGCCGCCGTCGCCGTAGGGGCCCGGCCACATGTCGTAGCCGGCCTTGGTCGCCACCACGAGCTCGTCGCGGTACGGGGCGAGGTCCTTGCGGAGGACGGCGCCGAAGGTCTCCTCGGCGCTGCCGTAGGGCGGGCCGTAGTTGTTGGCCAGGTCCACGTGCGTCACGCCCCGGTCGAAGGCGCGGCGCAGCACGGCGCGCGCGCCGTCCAGGGGGCGGTCCTCGCCGAAGTTCTGCCACAGCCCCAGCGAGACCGGCGGCAGCAGCAGGCCGCTGCGCCCGGCGCGGCGGTACGTCGCACCGCGGTAGCGGTCGGGGTCGGGGCGCCAGGAGCGGTCGGCGCGGTCCTCGGTGAGCACGGTTCCTCCGGGGGTCGTCGGCCCGGCCGCGGGGCGCGGCGGTGACGGGAGGGTGCCAGGTCGCGCGGGAGCCGGTGGCGGCGGGGGCGCCGGCACCGGTGCGCCCGGTGCGGACGATGCGCCCGGTGCGGGCGGTGCGGGTGGGGTGGAGCGGGCGGGGCGGACGCCCCCGGGGGCGCGCACCCGGGTTTCGGGCCCGTGAACTCTGGGCGCACAGCACCCGGCGCCCTTCCGTCCCGGGCCCGCACGACGCACCCTTGGGTGCGACTGTCCAGCGAGGCGCAGCCGCCGGGGGACCGTCCCGGCGGGGGCCCGTCCCGAGGAGGACCGCGTGATCGAACCGCGCATCGTGCAGCGCCTGCGGGACGCCGCGGAGGACCACCGCGTACGCCCCGAGGCGCCGGTGCGCCTGGAGCTGCTGCTGGCCGACGGCCGCAGCCTCACGGGTGCGCCGCTGGCCGTGGAGGACGGCGCGGTGTGGGTGCAGACCGGTCCCGACGAGGACGCGGCCGTGGTGGAGCTGGAGACGGTGCTGGACCTGCGCGACGTGGACGTGTGCGGAGCGGACGTGCGCGAGCTGGACCTGCGCGGGCCGGCGGTGCCGGCGCAGGACCGCGGCGCCCCGGAGGCGCTCGCCGAGCCCACCGCCGGCTGAGCGCGGCTCAGTCCTCGGCGGGCACCCGCAGGTCCGCCAGCGGCACCCGGCCCTCGACGACGTCGTCGGCGAGGTCCTCCAGCACGCGGTCGCCGGCGTAGGCGCGGGCGCGCAGCAAGGCCAGCGCGTCGGCGGCGTCCACGCCCAGCACCCGCCTCGCCATGCTGACGACCATCCACACCCGCTGCCGGCGCCGGGCGGTGGGCGCGTCCATCCAGGCGGGCTCGCCCGCCTGCACCGGTGCGCCCGGTGCGCCGAACAGCTCCGCGGCGACGAGCGCGGCCACCCGCTGCGCGCCGGCGGCGTCGAAGGCCGCCGGGGGGCGCGCGCCGCGGAAGCACAGGTCCACCACTCCCCCGCGCGCCGGGCCGCGCTCCAGCGGCAGGGCGGCCAGCGACCGGTAGGGGGTGTGGCGGTGCAGCTGGTCGTGCAGGAGCGGCCACGCGCCGCGCAGCTCCGCCGCGCCGACCACCACGGGCACGTCCTCGGCGCCCGCGCGGAACGCGGGCCCCTGCCCCAGCGCGTACTGCCAGCGCTCGGCCGCCGCGGCCCGCCGGTCGCTCGCGCCGACCGGCAGGCGCCACTGCCCCCGGCTGACCACGCTGAGCACCACGCCGTGCACGGGCAGCGCGTCGCGGCAGGCGGCGGCCAGGGCGTCCGGCAGCGCCCGCGGGCCGGCGGCGCCGGACCGCCGGGCCAGCGCCGCCCGGAACCGCTCCACGGGGTCCTCCACGGGCTCGTGCACGGGCTCGTCGACGGGTTCGCGCACGGGGTCCTCCACGGAGTGCTCGGTCCTGCTCAGGAGATGCGCACGCCGGCGCCGCGCATGCGCTTCTTGGCCCGCTGGACGGACTCCTTGAACGCGCGCTGGACCTTCAGGCCCCGGCGCCGGAAACCCAGCACGTCCATGGCCGCCTCCAGCACCGCGGTGTCCTGGGCGCCCGCACCGAGCTGCGCGTAGGCCAGCACCACCGCGGCGTCGACGGCGGCGGCCGGCGTCTGGTCCACGTTGGGGTGAGCGCCGCCCAGCCCGGTGAGGAAACCGTCGACGACCGAGCGGGCGTCGGCCCCGGTGCCGAGGCCGGGCGGGGGTTCCAGCGCGGTGGGCGCCTCGGCGGCGGGTCCGCCGGCGTCGGGGACCACCGGCGCCTCGTCCCGCGCGACGGTCACCGCGCCGGGCGCGCCGGGCGCGCCCGTAGGCTGCTCCGCGCTGTCGCGGGCAGCGCGTTCGGCCTCTTCGCGGGCAGCGCGTTCGGCCTCTTCGCGGGCAGCGCGTTCGGCCTCTTCGCGGGCAGCGCGTTCGGCCTCTTCGCGGGCAGCGCGTTCGGCCTCTTCGCGGGCAGCGCGTTCGGCCTCTTCGCGGGCAGCGCGTTCGGCCTCTTCGCGGG
>NZ_JBJLRD010000054.1:0-29730 GCF_050871305.1 Kineococcus gypseus
GCCGGGCCAGCGCAGTGCCGGGCCAGCGCAGTGCCGGGCCAGCGCAGTGCCGGGCCAGCGCAGTGCCGGGCCAGCGCAGTGCCGGGCCAGCGCAGTGCCGGGCCAGCGCAGTGCCGGGCCAGCGCAGTGCCGGGCCAGCGCAGTGCCGGGCCAGCGCAGTGCCGGGCCAGCGCAGTGCCGGGCCAGCGCAGTGCCGGGCCAGCGCAGTGCCGGGCCAGCGCAGTGCCGGGCCAGCGCAGAGTCCGCCGCAGGGAGGATCAAGGGTCAGGCGTGCGGTGCCGATGAGGCGCCGTGAACGCATCGGGATCGATCGAGAAGACGGTCGAGCCTATGGGTGAGGCGCTGGGCGCTCAGCGGTCGTGCTCGTGGTTGGACCGGCACCGGCTGCTGACCCATCTGCTCTTCGCGCTGGTGTACGCGCTGGCGGTGGTGGCTGGGCGTGCCACGCGCATGCCCGGCTCGACGCTGGCGCTGGTGTGGCCGGCGGCGGCGGTGGGCTTCGTGTGGCTGGCCTGGTCTTGGAGCCGGCAGGCGAGCGGGCGCTGGGACCGCGGTCCGCGCGCCGATCCGCGGGCCGATCCGCGGGTCGGTCCGCGCGCCGGGGGGCACCTGGTGGGTGCGGTCGTGGCCTTGTCGGTGCTGGCGGGGGTGTGCAACGCGCTGACGGGTACCGGCGTGGTGCTGGGCGCGGCCTTCGCGCTGGCCAACGGGGTGCAGGCGCTGGCCGGGGCCGCGGTGATGCGCCGGCTGCAGGTGCGCGCGCATTTGGTGCCCTGGCGGCTGCGGCGCCCGGGGGACCTGTCCGCGCTGGTGCTGGCCTCGATCGCCGGTTCGCTGGCCGCGGCGTGCGTGGGCCCGGTGGCGCTGTGGGCGCTGACCGGGGCGCCGTGGCTGCCGGCGGCCGGAGCGTGGCTGGTGCGCAACGCCGCGAGCACCTTCGTCTTCGCCGCCCTCGCGCTGCGCCTGGGCGATCGCGCCTTGCCGCCGGTGTGGGCCAACCCCCAGCGGCGCAGCGCCGGGGAGGTTGTGGCCGCGCTGGTGGTGCTGAGCGTGGGCTACACGGTGGTCTTCGGCCAGCCGCTGCACCTGCCGGTGGCCTTCACGCTGATCCCGTTGAGCATGTGGATCGGGTTGCGCTTCCACACCACGAGCACCAGCGTGCACGCGCTGCTGATCGGGGTGTGGGTGGTGACCTTGACCATGGCCGGGCGCGGGCCCTTCGCGGTGGGCTCGCCGGTCACGCGGGTGCTGCTGGCGCAGGTGTTCGTCACCGTCGCGGCCCTGGCAGCGCTGACGTTGGCGCTGCACCGCGACGAGCGCGACGCGCTGGTGCGCGGGCTGCGCGAGGCGCAGCAGCGCGCGGCCGAGCAGGCGGCGCTGCTGGGAGCGGTCTTCGAGACCAGCAGCGACGGGTTGAGCGTCTACGACGCGCGCGGGGCTGCGCTGCTGCGCAACCGCGCCGCGCTGCGCCTCTTCCCGGACCTGCCGCAGGGCCTGCCCAAGGATGCCTGGCACACCCGCTTCAGCTTCTCCCGCCCCGACGGCACGCCCTGGCCGGCATCGGAGCTGCCGGTGGCCCGGGCGCTGGGCGGGCAGGCGGTGCACGGCGTCGACATCCTCGTGCGCACCCCCGCGGTGCCGGCCGGGCGCCTGCTGAACCTGAGCGCCCAACCGCTGCCGGCCGGTGTCGGGCACGCCTGGGCCGGCGGCGTGGTCTTGGCCGCGCGCGACGTCAGCGCCGAACGCGCCGCGCTGGCGCGCCTGGCCGCCTCCGAGCAGCGCTTTCGCACCGCCTTCGACACCGCCCCGGTGGGCATGATGATCATCGGGCTGAGCGAGGACAACGCCACGCAGATCCTGCAGGTCAACACCAGCTTGTGCGCCTTCACCGGCCTGAGCCAGGCCGAGCTGCTGGCGCGCGACTTCCACGACCTGACCCACCCGGACGACCGCGCCGAGTGCATCGTCTCCTTCGCCCCCTTCCTGCTCGGTGAGGTCAGCGAGGCGCGGGTGGAGAAGCGCTACCAGCACGCCGACGGCAGCACCCGCTACGGGATGCTCTCGGCCACCGTCATGGGCACCGTGCAGAGCGCCGGCAACGCTGCCGAAGCTGCCAAAACTTCCGGTGGTGAGCTGGGTGGTGAGCGGGAGCGACCACACCTCCTGTGCCTGATCGAGGACATCACCGCCCGCAAGGCCGCGGAGCAGGCGCTGCGCCACCAGGCGCTGCACGATGCGCTGACCGGGCTGCCCAACCGCGCCCTGCTGCACGACCGCCTGGAGCACGCGCTGGCCGCCGCCGGGCGCGAGGGCGGGCGGGTGGGCGTCTTCTTCGCCGACCTGGACGGCTTCAAGGCCGTCAACGACTCCGCCGGGCACGCCGCGGGAGATGAGCTGCTGCGCGAGGTGGCCGCGCGCTTCACCGGCTGCCTGCGCCCGGGCGACACCCTGGCGCGCCTGGGCGGGGACGAGTTCGCCATCGTCTGCCCGGGACTTGCGGACCAGGCGGGCCTGCGGGTGATCGCGGAGCGGCTGCTGGGTGCGCTGCGCGAGCCGGTGCTGCTGACCTCGGGCACCTTCGCCGTCGGCGCCAGCATCGGCATGGCCCTGGCCGCCCCCGGGAGCGAGCCCGACGCGGTGCTGGCCCAGGCCGACACCGCGATGTACGGCGCCAAGCGGGCGGGCAAGAACCGCGCCCGCAGCCACGACGACGACGAGCAGGTGCGCAGCGCCCGCGCGCTGCGCCTGCTGCCGCAGCTGCGCACCGCGCTGGAAGCAGATGAGTTCGTCGTGCACGGCCAGCCGGTGCTGGACCTGGCCAGCGGGGGCGTGGTGGCGGTGGAGACCCTGCTGCGCTGGGCGCACCCAGTCCGTGGGCTGCTCTCGCCCGCGGAGTTCCTCGACGTGGCCGAAGCCAGCCCGCTGATGCTGGCGATCGGCCGGCGGGTGCTGGATGAGTCGTGCCGCCTGGCCGCAGCGCTCAGCGAGCAGCTGGGCCCCGGTGCCCCGGCGGTGCACGTGAACGTCTCCGGCCGCCAGCTCGAAGCCGGCAACCTGCACGACGACGTCCTGGCCGCGCTGCAGGCGCACGCCCTGCCCGCGCACAAGCTGGTGCTGGAGCTGACCGAGACGCACATGCCGCGCCTGACGCACTCGCTGCTGGCCGACATCCAGCGCCTGCGCGCCCGGGGGGTGCGCATCGCCATCGACGACCTGGGCACCGGCTACTCCAGCCTGGCGCGCCTGACCGAGCTGCCCGTGGACGTGCTCAAGATCGACTTGGCCTTCGTCGCCGGCCTGGGCGTGGACGCCGGCTGCGAGGCGGTGGTGCGCGCCGTCCTGGGCATCGGCCAAGCCCTAGGGCTCTCGGTGGTCGCCGAGGGCGTGGAGACCCCGCACCAAGAGCACCTGCTGCGCGGCTACGGCGCCCAGACGGTGCAGGGCTACCTGTACAGCGCCCCGCGCCCCGAGCACGAGCTCCTGCAACACCTGCTCGAGCGTCACCAGGCGCAGCGGCACCTGAAGGCAGAAGCGGCCGGGCACCTGCAGCTGTGAGACCGGCAGCTGAGAGACCGAATACCGGACACTGCGGACCTCACGGGACGAACAGCTGCCCTCAACGTGGTGAGCGTGCCGGACGGCCTGAGCGCCGACCTCGCGATCATGCCCCTAGAGCCCGCCACAAACGGTCGACCCCGGACTGACGACGAGCACGTTCGACGACGGGCACGTTCGACTCAGCACCGAGGCTGACCTGCACCTCGTCGTGGAAGACCGCGCCGGCCAGCAGCGGTGCCTGCACCGACGATCTCCACACCAGGAGGGCGCGCTGTTCGCTTCTGCGCCATCCAGCCCTGCCATCTGCGCCGATTCCCCTCCAGAGCAGCCTGGCGGTGGGCACAGTGGCCCGCGCTGGGGCCCGAGGCGACTCCCCCTCTGCCTCGGGTCCCAGCCCGGCCCGCACCGACTCAAATGGGTTGCTGCCAGCAACAAGTGCAACCAGCCGAGGCGACTGACAGGACTGTAGATAATAGATAAAGGACGTTATCTATGGGTCGGTGTCGCAGCTGGTCACTAGCGTCGTAACCATGACGCCTGCTCGAAGCGCTGTCCTCGCCGCGGCCTCCGATCCCTCCTGGACCGACGTGGTTGGCGCGCTCGGCGCCGCCGGCACTCTGGTCGTCGCCGTCTGGGCCCTGGTCTACGCCCACGGGCAGCTCAAGGAAGCTCGCACCCTGCGGCGTGAGCAGGCTCAGCCCTACGTGGTCGTCTCCGCCGACACCGCCAAGATCAGCCAGCACCTCGTCGACATCTCCGTCGCCAACCTCGGCACGACCGGGGCGCGCGAGCTGTCGATCACCTCCACGCCGCCGCTGGTGCGCACCGGTGACTCCGACACCGACGTCGTGCTGCCGGACGGTGCGCCCTTCCTGGCTCCCGGTCAGGTCTGGCACACCTTCTGGGACTCGACCATCGCACGCGAAGGCTCCGGCCTGCCCGACCGCTTCGAGATCACGGTCAGCTACACCGACTCCTTCGGGGAGCGGCACTCGACGACCTCGGTGCTGGACTGGAACGTCTTCCGGGGGCGCATGTTCGCCACCGAGTACGGCGTCCACGACGTGGCCAAGACGCTGCGTGAGGTGAAGAAGACGCTGGACAAGCTGGCGAGGCCGGATCGCATGGTCCAAGTCGCCACCTACGACGGCAAGACGCATGACGCGGAGGTCGAGCAGCAGCGCCAGGAGCAGCGCCGGCTCATGGAGCGCCTCACCCGGGAGCAGAACGGGGGTGCACCGTCGTGAACGGCGACCTCGTGCTCACCCTCGCGCCGATCACCGCGGCGAGACCTCCGGTGCGCCCGGCCCCGCTGGAACGCCTGCCCGGCTCCTCGGGCGACGACCCCTTCCACCGCATCGCCGCGGCCTGGCTGCTCAGCTACGGCGGGCACACCCAGACCGCCTACCGCCGCGACCTGCACGCCTGGGCGGCCTGGTGCGCGCACCTGGGCGTGCACCCGCTGGCCGCTGAGCGCTTCCACGTCGACGCGTGGGTCAGGCACCTGACCACCCAGCCCCAACCGCGCACCGGCCGGCCCGCCTCCGCCGCCACCATCGCCCGGCGCCTGTCGGCCCTCTCACGTTTCTACGACTACGGCATCCACGACGCCGAGGTGCTGACCCACTCCCCCGTCGCCTCGGTACGCCGGCCCAAAGTCAGCGACGAGAGCCAGGCCGTGGGCCTGACCGCCGAGGAGCTGCGCCGGCTGCTGGCCACCGCCGCCGAGCACTCCCCCCGCTCAGCCGCGCTGGTCGCGCTGCTGACCTTCTGCGGGCTGCGCATCTCCGAGGCGCTGGGCGCCGACGTGCGCGACTACGGCCACGACCACGGCCACCGCGTCCTGAAGATCACCCGCAAGGGCGGCAAGAGCGCCCGGGTGCCGCTACCTCCCCCAGTCGTCCGGGCGCTGGACGACTACCTCGGTCAGCGCACCAGCGGCCCGCTCTTCACCGCCGCCGCGGGCGAGGGCCGCTACCCGTACATCAGCGCCAAGCAGCAGCTGGACCGGCTCTGCCGCGCCGCGCACCTGCCCGCCGGCGTCACCCCGCACAGCCTGCGCCACTCCTACGCCACCGAGTCCCTGCGCCTGGGCGCAGCCTTGCAGGATGTGCAGGACGCCATGGGACACGCCGACCCGCGCACCACCCGCCGCTACGACCGCTCCCGGCACAACCTGGACCGCTCCCCCAACTACCTGCTGGCTAGCTCCTTGACCGGTGACAGCACGAGCTGACCTCGGCGAAGGCCGGGACGTGACAGACATCAACACCGTAAGGACCACACTGGTGTGCGTTGAGGTGTCACCACCACTGCAGGGCAGGGCATCTAACAAGATCAAGACCTACAGTCCCTGGTGATGAGCGCTGCAGAGCTCGATGAGGCCACCCTGGCGGTGCTTCGCCCCTTGGCGGCAGCTGACCAGCTCAACATCCTGCTAGGAGCTGGCGCCTCGGCAGGCGTGGGCCTGCCGGATTGGGACACCTTGGTGGTGCGTCTCCTTCAGCGCAGCGGGGTCTTCGGTGACGAGGCGACGGCTCGAGCCTTCCTGGCGCGTCAAGACCCGCAGCTGGCAGTCGAAGCGGCACGTCAGCAAGCGGAGAACTGGAACGAGCTGCTGCGCCGCTGTCTGTACGACCCTCCCGGCGACTCCGTCGCTGAAGGCCCAGTCGCTGAGGACTCCGTCTCCGAGGGGGAGGCGCAGCCAGGAGTGCTGCACTGGGCGACGGCGGAGCTGGCAGCTGACCGCCCGCTCGGGGATGTGGGGCTGTTCACCTTGAACTACGACCTGCTGCTGGAGACGGCTCTGGACGTGCTCAGCGAGGACCTCGGGCAAGGCAGGAGCGTCTTCTCCCGAGGGCAGGGCTCGCCGCGAGCCAGGAGAGAGCAGTACGAGGTGCACCACCTGCACGGGCTGATGGAGCCGCAAGCCGGTGGGCGCGCTGAAGGCGTCGTGCTGACCTTGAAGGACTACAGCGAGCTGAACAACCAGGAGCGGCCCTGGCAGGTCGCCGCGCTGCAGAACGCGCTCGAGCACGGCCCTCTGGTGCTGGCCGGCACCTCCTACCGGGACCCGGACGTGCGGCGGTGGATGCACCAGCTGACCCAACTGCCGGCGACGGGCTCAGCGGTCATGATCATTCTGGCGCGCGAGGCGATGGGGCTGACACGCGAGCAGTTCGCTCACGTCAGGGCGACCGTGACCACGCAGTGGAGCGCCATCGGCGTCCAGGCGCTCCTGGTCCAAGACCACGCTGATGCCGCGCAGGCGCTGCGTGAGCTGCCGGCGCTGCGCGAAGCCGACTACCGCACCCCCCAGCAGCGGGCTGCAGACCTGCTGCAGCGGCACCTGGACGACTTCACGCACCTTCAAGATCAACACGCCGCGCAGCTGGATGCCGACCTGGGCGATCTGCGCGCCCATCTGGGCGCTGACGCCAACCTGACCTTGTGGTTGGCCGACGGGCAGGGACGGCTGGCCCGCTGGGCGGCCAACGACCGCGTCCACCGAGCCCCGCGGCACCTGCGCTACGTGCCCAGCGGCCACGACAGCCCCTGGCTGGCCGGGCAGTGCCTAGCGAGCGAGGCCATGCTGATCAACGAGCTGACAGAGGGGGGCACCACCCGGCGGTGGCGGTCGGTGGTGGCGGTCCCGGTGCCCGTGGAGGTCCCCGGTGGCCCAGCGTTCTCCGCTGCCGCCCTCAGCTCCGCCACGTCCTCCTCGCTGGAAGACTGCGATCCTGACGAGTGGCGCATGGCCATGGAGACCCTCAGTCAGCAGTGGTCAGAGCGCCTGAAGACGGTCGCGGAAGCTCGTCAGTGATGCTTCGGCGGGTGAGCAGCGGGCAGACGGGCGGGAAGCTAGGGTGCTGAGCATCGAGAGGGGGCAACGGTGAAGTCCACAAGCCGCACTTCGGTGCGACGTCTTGCTTCGGGCAGCTACATCGTCAGCGGCGTGCGCAGCCGCAGCGCTATCACCGGCCGCTACGTGACCAAGAGTGAGACCACGGCGAGCCCGCGAAGCGCCGCTTCGGACAGCTCGGACAAGACGAGCAAGTCGTCTAGCAAGTGATCTAGCGGCCCACTAAAGGGCTGCTGTGCTTAGGGCAGACTCAAGCAACCTGCTGAGCTTCAGCGACAAGCGTTCGTTGAACACGCCTTGTGAGACGGCGTGTTGCGGCTTTAAAACCTCTTCCTTGTGGTGTCTCGAAAACGGTCGCTTCTGCGACGGCCCTGCTAGACAGCCCGGTCATCGACTCACACCTCAGTCAAGGCGGTCTCATGCGAGTCCCAGCCGTACCGCCCGGCAGGCGGGCGATGGTGCGCCGGTGGACGACCCGGCGTCTCGCGATGTAGGCGTTAACGGTGTCGTCGATGCCGTGCGCGCCGCTTGGCGGCACCTGACCGGCCTGCACGCGCACTTCGCCCCCTCCCCTGCCGTACGCGTGCTCACCACGCCGGCTTCGCGGCTGTGCCCACCCAGCTGGTGCGGCATCGTCACCGTCGCCGGCGCCACCGAGGCCAACGCGCCCGACGCGGCCCGCGCCCACGTCCTCAAGCAGGTTCTGAATCGCTCGCCCAGCGTCCAGCGCCTACTGCACTGCCTCACCACGCACGTGCACTGTGAGGCTTGTGCACCAAGGCGCGGCACACAGATGGCGCATCGAGCGGGGTGCTGCGCAGCCGATGTACCTACAGGTGCCTAGTGCAGGAAGGTGGGTGTCGGGACGGAAGGCGGCAGGAAATGACACGAGCAGCTGCAGGACCGAGCGCGATGGAACGCGAGAGTGTGCTGGTGCGCCGTGTGCGCCGGCTGCTGCTGCACCTGGCCCTCATCTCGCTGGTCTTGTCACTGCCCGCGCTGCACGGCGCAGCACCCGCGCTGCTGGTGGTGGGTACCGCTTGTCTGGCGAGCTTCGCCGCCTCGCTGACGTGGAGGTACCGCACCAACCGCAGCGGTGTCGTCTTCACCGTGTTCGATGCTGTGGCGATCATCGGCTACGCCTCGTGCACCCCGACCCCCGCAGCCACGTTCGGCTTCTTGTTCCCCGCGGTGTGGTTCCGCGCGCTCGAGGGCACTCGCGGTGGGCAGCTGGCGTACTGGGCGAGCTTGAGCACAGCGCTGCTCGTCTCGGTGCCTGTGTGGCACGCGGTGCATGAGGGTGTCAGTACCGACACCCTCGGCTTCCTGATGGGCGGCTTGCCGCTGTCGCTGCTGACGACCATCGCCGCCGGGCGCCTGGGCCAGGAGCTGCGCGCACGTGAACAGGCCCAGCAGCGCGATGGCGTCCTGGCCGAGCTGGGTACCCGGCTGCTGGGCGTCACCGACCGGGCCACCGTCTTGGTGCTGGCACGCGAGGCGACGCGTGCGCTGTGCCGTGTCACCCCGCAGCTGCAGGTCCTCACCGTGCTCACCAACGGTGCCGGCAAGCCGGAGGTGGTCAGCCGCGACGGTCTGCCCTGCTCCCCCAGCGCACTGCCCGTCGCGCTGCTGCCGGCCGCCGCTGGGCCGTTGAGCGCCTGGCACCAGCCCGGCGGGCAGGAGCTGCGGCGCGTGCTGGGTCCGGTCGAAGGCACGTGGATGTGGCTGCCGTTCCCCGAGGGCCGCGGCGGGATGGTCCTGGGAGGCCCGCAGACCGTGCTGGCTGATGCAGTCGTCTCGGCGCAATCGCTGCTCAACCAGGTCGCGCTCGCGCTGCGCAGCAGTGAGCAGCACACGAGCCTGGTCGCCCGCGCGACCACCGACAGCCTGACTGGCCTGGCCAACCGAGCTGCCTTCGAGGCCGAAGTGGCCACGATGCTGGCCCGTCCAGCGCGGGCGGAGACCGCCGTCCTCTTCGTGGACCTGGACGACTTCAAGTACGTCAACGACAGCCTGGGCCATGCCGCCGGCGACGAGTTGCTGCAGGTGATCGCCCAGCGGCTGCGCGCCACCGCCCGCGACGAGGACCTGTGTGCCCGCTTGGGAGGCGATGAGTTCGCAGTGCTGCTGCCCAACACGCCCGTCGGCGCTGCGGCCACCTTCGCTGAGCGTGTCGTGCAGGTCTTGTCCGACCCGATCCGCCTGTCGGGTCACCACGCCCGAGTCGGCGCCAGCATCGGCGTCACCGCTCTGGACACCCACAGCCTCGAAGAGGCCATGAGCTGCGCGGACATCGCCATGTACGCCTCAAAGTCCCGGGGCAAGAACCAGGTCAGCACCTACGACCCTGCCACGATGCCCTCACCGGCACCACACGCCATGGGCACCGGCGAGGCCTAGGAGGCCAGCGCCTCGGCAGCGCATCGGACCCCTGCCGAGGCTCGACAACGCCATCGCATCTCAAAAACGGTGGGTTCTGAGATCGCTGTGTCGAGAGGGCCGGGCGTGTGCGTTGGAGCGGCCGGGAGTCGTGAGCGTGCCGGATGCTCACCCTCACCCGCGACCGGGCCGCACGACCGCCTCCGCCCACTGGCGTGGCACGAGGTCCTTGAGCTGGTCGAGCTTGTCGGCGTCCGGGCTGCCTGGTGCGGCGGAGTACACCACCAGGCTCTGGTCGTCATCGGGCACCGCCAGGCTCTCGCAGTCCAGCGTGAGGCGGCCCAGGCCAGGCACGTCGTAGCTCTTGACGTCGCTGTGGCGGTGCTGCACGGGCCGCTGCTGCCACAGGCGGGCGAAGCGGGGCACGCGGGCGCGCAACTCCTCCACGGTGCGCCGCAGCCGGGCATCGTGCGGGTAGCGGGCCAGCGCGGCGCGGGCCTGGGCGACGGTGGCGCGGTCCAGCCGCGCCCCCTCCTCGCCCTCGAGGACCAGGCGGGAGGTGAAGGTCTGATCGGCGACGAAGTGCAACCACAGGTGGGTGCGCCGCTCGGTGGGCACCGCACAGAAGTCGCCCAGCACGGCGGTGGCCAGCGCGTTCCAGGCCAGCACGTCCCCGCGGGCGTTGACCACCATCGCCGGCAGCTCGCCCATGCGCTGCAGCAGCCGCAGCACCGAGGGGCGCACCACCTCGCTGATGTCCGGCGCGCCGGGCGGTGTGCTCCCGGCCAGGGTGAACAGGTGCTCGCTCTCGGCTCGCGACAGGCGCAGCGCCGAGGCCAGCGCCGTCAGGACCGAGGTCGAGGGGCGCGGTCCGCGCCCCTGCTCCAGGCGCACGACGTAGTCGACCGAGAGCCCGGCCAGCTGGGCCACCTCCTCCCGGCGCAGACCGGGGGTGCGCCGGCGCGCCGGCCACCTGGCCGACGTGGCCGACGCGGGTGACGCGGGTGACGCGACGGGCAGGCCGGCATCGCCCGGCGCCAACCGCTCGCGCCACTGCCGCACCGCCGCCGCCAGCTCATCGACATCGCCTGCGCTCACGGGTGCGAGTGTGCCCGGCCCGGCGCGCCCGGGCGCCTCCTGCGTGGCGCCTCCTGCGTGGCGCCTCCTGCGTGGCCCCTCGGGTGTGGGCCCCTCGCGGGTGGGGCCCTCGTGGGCGGGTGCCCGAGCGGGGCCTGCCTGGTACCGCCGGTCCTGGGCCAGGGCGTGCCTGGCGCGCAGGACCGCCCGAGCGCCACGGTCAAGGACGTGACCACCGTGCTGATCACCGGAGCCTCTCGCGGCATGGGCGCCCACACCGCCGGCGAGCTCGCCGCCGGCGGAGCGAGCGTCTTCGCCGGCGCCCGCCGCCCCGAGCAGCTCGCCGCACGGCTGCGCCAGGACGGTGCGCGCGGCGACATCCGCCCCATCGCCTTGGACGTCACCGACGACGCCTCGGTAGCCGCAGCGGCCGCGCAGGTCCAAGCGGCCGTCGGCGCCTTGGACGTGCTGATCAACAACGCCGGTGTGCCCGGCACCTGGGCACCGGCCGGCGAGGTCGGCCCGGACGACTTCGCCGAGGTCTTGGCCACCAACGTGCTCGGCGCCGTGCGCGTGACGCGGGCGTTCTTGCCGCTGCTGCGCCGCGGCGTCAGCCCACGGCTGGTGATGGTCTCCTCCGGGATGGGGTCGCTGACCCTGCAGAGCACCGACGCGCTCTACGCCGGCATCGCGCACCTGCCCTACCCCGCCTCCAAGGCCGCGCTGAACATGCTCACCGTGCAGTACGCCAAGGCCCTGCCGGGCATCTCGGTGACCGCGGTGGACCCCGGACTGACCGCCACCGAGTTCACCGGCGGCACCGGGCACAGCGTCGCTGAGGGCGCGCAGGCCATCGTGAGCGCAGCCCTGGACACCAGCGGGGCCACCGGCCGGTTCATCGACCGCCACGGCACCACCCCCTGGTGACACCCGCCAGGTGCCACCCGCCAGGTGCCACCCGCGCGATCCGCGTCCCCCGCCCTCTGCCCGGCGCCCTCTGCCCGGCACCTCTGCCCCGCGCCCCGTCCAGGGGCCAACGAGCGGGCCGGCGGACGCTGGACATCGAAGCGCGCGGGCACCGACGAGCCCCGACCGGGCTGGACTACCTACCGCTGCGGCCAGGCGCTCCCTCCACACCGCATCTCACAAACGGTCGGTTGTGAGATGGCTGGGCGGACGACGACCGCACGCTCGTGCCGATGTCCGCACCGTCCGACTGACCCACCGACGACGTGCTGGACCAGGCCGCGATGCCTCGGCGCCATGATCGTCATGACGCGCACCCACCGCGGCGGCGGCGGTGGTAGCGATCACGATGAAGCCACCCCTGGGAGAGCCACCAGCCGAGCGCGTCCCGGTGGGTGATGCTCCATCGACCGTCCGGGGTCGGGGGTGGACGAGGGGGGTTGCTGGCCGTTAAGGGACAGCTGCGGGGGTCGGGGCATCGATGGCGAGCTTGACGCCGATCGCGCCCAGGAGCGTGCCGGTGACCCACTTCTGCCACCTCATCCACGCCGGCTTGCGCTGCAGGAAGGTGGCGACCGAGCCGGCGGCGAAGATGATCGCGCCGTTCACCGCGACGCCCACGAGGATCTGGATCCCGCCGAGCTGGAAGCCCTGCGCCACGACGCTGCCGGCGGCGGGGTCGGTGAACTGCGGGATGAGCGCCAGGTAGAGGATCGCGACCTTGGGGTTGAGGAGGTTCGTCAACAGCCCCGCGCGAAAGAGCTTGCCGAACGAGTCGCGAGCAAGCTCGCGGGTCTCGAAGAGCGACTTCCCGCCGGGGCGCAGCGTCGTCCAAGCCAGCCGGAGCAGGTAGGCGGCGCCGGCGATTTTCAAGGCGATGAACAGCCACGGGACGATGAGGAACACCGCCGCCAGGCCGAGGTTGGCCATCACCATGTAGACGACGAAGCCGACCGCGGTGCCGCAGAGCGACGTCATCCCGGCACGCCATCCCTGGCTGATGCTGCGCGAGACGAGGTACATCATGTTCGGCCCCGGTGTCAGCGCGAGCCCCAGCTCGACCAGGGCGATGCTGGAGGCGGCGGCCGGCGAGATCATGCGGTGCTCCCTCGCGGATCGGATCAGGCATCCTCGGCGGTGCGGAGCCGCACCGATCGTGCCACGACCACGCAGGCGGCCCGGATCGACCAGCTGCTGCGCGAGCGGGGCCGCGGCAACGTCACCGACCGGGCGCGCACCACGCTGCTGCTGGACGGGACAGCGCGCACCTCCACTGGCACTGCTCACAGTCATGACTTCACGGTCATCCCGCTGTCAGGACGGTTCGCCGAGTGCGTCGCAGCGGGTCCATCTCCCCACGACCCTTGGCCGCCACGAAGACCCACCGGAGGATCCACGGGACGACTGGCGTGGTCGCGGCCACCCTCGTGTACATCGGCTACCCTCGACGTGTACACGATCAGGAGGTCGCACGTGAGCAAGACCCACATCGACATCGACGACGACCTGCTCGCCCAGGTGGCCGCCCTGACCGGGACGACCACCAAGCGCGACACCGTCGAAGCCGCCCTGCGCGCCACCTTGCACCAGGAACGCCGCCGCGCCGCCGCCGAACGTCTCATCACCCGCGCCGAGAGCGGTTACTTCGCCCCCCTGCTCCAAGAGCACCCCAAGGCCCGCGGCGAGGACGTCGAGGCGCCTGCTGCCGACGATCAGCGACAAGGCGCTGCGTGAGCTTCCTGCTCGACAAGTCCGCCCACGCCCGCTGGCACCAACCGCTCGTGACCGCCCGGTTGAACGACCTCCTGCGCGCGGACCTGCTCGCCATCGCCCGCCCGAGCGTGCTGGAGATTGGGTTCTCCGCCCGCTCCCCGCAGGACTACCGCGACGTCATCGCCGACCTCACCGAGGCGATGACCGTCATCGAGCTCAGCCAGGAGATCAGCGCCCGCGCGCAGGACCTGCAGGAGCGCCTCACCCATCGAGGCTGGCACCGAGCTCCTGGACCGGTGGACCTCCTGCTGGCCGCCACGGCCATCGAACACCAGCTGACGCTCCTGCACCTGGACAAGGACTTCGAGCTGATCGCTCGCGTCAGCTCGTTGCGACAAGAGCGAGTGGTTCCCCAGGACGCACCCACCGCGTGACCCCGACGAGGCGACCTCCGGCCGACCCGACCGACCTCACGGTCATCCCGCGTTGTGTGCGCGATCGCCGTCTCAAAAACGGTCGCGTCTAAGATGGCCGATAACTCGGGGTATGACTAGGACGAAGCAAAGCGGTGAGCCGGGCACCTGCTGCCCGGCTCACCGCTTCACGTGGCTGCTCGCTCCGAAGGTGCTCACCCGAGGGAGCGCCGCCAGGACCTGCCGGTCCGAGCGGTCCGGTCACACGGGTGACTGGTGGCCACTGCCACCAGCATCGGCGCTGAGCGTTGAGGACTTGAGCCCCCGTCCGGGGTGCTCGCTGCGGGGTGGGTGTCAGTGGCGGGGCAGGGTGAAGGAGCCCACCAGCTGGTTCAGCTCCGCCGCCGCCGCCGAGACCTCCCCGGCGGTGGCCGCGGTCTGGTTCGCACCCGCCGTGGTGTGCTCCGCGGCGCTGGCGATGCCGGAGATGTTCACCGCGATCTCCTGGCTGCCGGTGGAGACCTCGCTGACGTTGCGCACCATCTCACTGGTGGTGGCCGACTGCTCCTCCACGGCGGCCGCGATCGTGGCCTGCAGCGCGTCGATGCGCGAGATGACCTCCGTGATGCCCCCGATCGCGCTGGCCGCGGCCCCGGCGTCGGCCTGCGTGGCGTTCACGCGCGTGATGATCGACTCGGTTGCCCGCGCGGTCTGCTGCGCCAGCTCCTTGACCTCCCCGGCCACCACCGCGAAGCCCTTGCCCAGCTCCCCGGCCCGGGCGGCCTCGATCGTGGCGTTCAGCGCCAGCAGGTTCGTCTGCTCGGCGATGGAGGTGATCAGCTTGACGACCTCACCGATCTCCCGGCTCGAGGCGCTCAAGCGCTCCAGGATGGTGGAGGCCTCGCTGGCGGAGGAGACCGCCGCGGCGGCCACCCCGGAGGCCTCGGCGGTGGAGGTGGCGATCTCACGGATCGCCGAGCTCATCTCGTCCCCGGCGGCGGCCACGGTGCCGATGGAGGCGGAGATCTCCTCGGTGGCCGCGGAGACGACCTGCGACTGGCTGGAGGCCTGCACCGCGCCGGAGGACAGCTGGGTGGCCACCGCACTGAGCTCCTCGGAGGAGGCGGCCAGGGTGGTGGAGGCGCCGGCGATGCGGCGCATCGTGGCGCTCAGGCTGCCCACGGCCTGCTGCAGGGCGCCGGCCATCTGCGCGAGCTCATCGCGCCCCTGCACGTGCACCTCGCTGGCCAGGTCGCCCCGGGCCAGCAGCACCAGCCGGTCGCGCACCCGCGCCACCGGCGCGGTGACCGAACGGGTCACCAGCACCGCCAGCAGCACCGCGGCGGCCACGCCGAGGGCGCCCAGCGTCTCCATCAGCACCGCACCGCGGCGCTGCGCGCTCGCCGCGTCGGCCTGCGCCGCGGCGAACGCCAGGTCGGCGTCGGCGACGACCTCGTCGAGCAGGGTCCTCATGGCCTGGTAGACCTCGATCGCCTCACCCATCACCTGGGCGGTCGCGGCCTCGGCGGCGGCGGGCTCACCGGAGCGGTAGGCGGCGGCGACCTGCCCGTCGACGGCCGTGAAGCGCTCGTACAGCTCACCGATCTGCGCGATGTCGTCGTCGGTCTCGGCGGCCGTGCTGCGCTTCGCCAGCTGCGCCAGCGCGGCCTCGAAGCGCTCGGCCGCCTCCAGGTAGGCCTTGCGCGCCCCGGTGCCGTCCTGCGCGGCACCGGCCACACCGCGCACGGCGTCGAAGGCGTAGGCGGTCTGCCAGCCGTTGAGGTCGGCCGCGGCGTACTTGGCCTTGTGGGCGGCCGCGCCGAAGCCCTGCTGCACCCGCAACTGCTCAGCGGCGCCGCCCTGGGAGGCGGAGGCGCTCAGCCCGGCGGCCAGCACCGCCAGCAGCAGCAGGACGAGGACGGAGAAGGCCACGGCCAGGCGCTGGCCCAGGCGCAGCGTGCGCAGAACGGTCACACGATCAGTCCTCGACACGGCGAGGCCCGTGCTGTAGCTCACCGGCCGAGACACCCCGCTGCGGCAGGCATCTCACAAACGGTGGGTTACGAGATTGCCAGGCCGCTGACGCACACCTGTCCCGGTCCACCTGGAGACCTGCCGAGCAACCACCGGTGCCTGCAGCGCGTCCAAAGCCCGTGGATAGCTCTCGTGCCGAGCTGCGTGGGCCGCTGGCCGCGCCGGCTGTTGCCGCAGCGCTGCTCGCAGTGCTCACGGCGGTGCTCACGGCGGTGCTCACGGCGGCGCTGCTCGCCGGGTGCTCCCCCGATATCGGCACGGACACCGCACCACCGGGCCTGGTGCTCGACGGGCCGGTCATCGCCCACGGCGCTCACAAGGAGAGCGCCATGGCCGCTTACGTCGGCGGCACCCTGGCCCACGAGGGTCAGTGCCTGAGGCTAGACGGTGAGCCGGTCCTGTGGCCGGTGGGCACCACCTGGGACCAGGACACCTCCGCCGTGGTGCTGCCCGAGGGCGGCACCGCCACGGCGGGCGCCGCCTTGTACGGCGGAGGCGGTCACACGCCCTTCCTCCCCGCCGGCACTGATGTTGGCACTGAGGAGCGCGAGGCCAGCACGCTGATCGAGCAGTGCCTGGGTGCAGGCGGGCAGGTAACCAACTTCAACACTGGCGCGCAGCTGACCAGCAGCCCGCAACCGCCCTAACCACTGTAGGTAGGTCAGCAAGCTGACATGTATACATGTCGACTTGCTGGCATGTCAGCTGTTATGGCGACTCATGTACTCGTGCAGCGCGGCAGCGGTGAGTGCTTGTAGAGAGACCTCGTGCTCGGCGGCCCACCGCTTGACCTGCCGACGCAGTGCGGGGTCCATCCGCACGCTGAACATCGGCAGCGAGGCGGCCCGCACGGCACTGTCCGGCTCCACGCCGCCCTGCTCGCCACCGGCCTGGCCGATGCTCGGCTGTGCGGCGCCTGCCGGTTCCTGCTCCGCCGTCACCGCCGGCGGGGGAGCGGGCGCCACGGGGCTGGTCCCGCCGGTGTCGACGGCCTCGGGCGTAGCTGACTCGGCCGAAGGCGCGGTGGGCGGCGCGATCGGGTGCGGGCCGCTGGGTGCCTTGCGCAACGCGCCCTTGGGGGCGGGCTTGGGCATCAGGCCTGCACCTCCAGCACGCGCAGGTCCAGCACCTTGTGGGCCAAGGCGTCGTAGACCTCGGTGACCGCCTTGGCGTCGGTGCCGTAGTCGGCGACCGAGGCGGCCGCTCCCATGGCGGCAGCGACCACCGCGCGGGCGGGCACGTACGGCTCCCAGACGTCAGCGCCGTACGCCTCGGCGACCTCGGCCACGCGCAGCGCTGACTCGTTGGTGCGGGACTGGTGGTTGATCACGATGCCGGCCAGCTGTAGGCGCCGGTTGTAGTGCTCGGCGACCACGTCGCGGGTGCGCAGCACGTTCTCCACCCCGCGCAGGCTGGCCGCGGACGGCTCGGTGACCACCACGACGTGGGTGGCGGCGACGAAGCCCAGCACGACCAGCCGCCCGATGCTGGGCGGGCAGTCGATCAGGACCGCGTCGTAGCCGTCTAGGCCGTCCAGGGCCTTGGCCAGGCGGAACTCGCTGCCCGGGCTCAGGTCCGTCTCGCGCTCGGCCAGGTCCAGGGTGGAGCCGATGACGTCGATGCCCTCGCCCCACGCCGAGGGCTGGACCGCCTCGGCGGCGATGCCGCGGGCGTCGGCGTAGATGACGTCGTTGACGTTGCGCACATCGGCCAGCGGGTCCAGGCCCAGCCACTGCGTCAGGTCCGCCTGGGGGTCCAGGTCCACGCACAGCACCCGCCGGCCCTGGCGCTGCAGGGCAGCAGCGATGCCCACGACGGTGGAGGTCTTGCCCACCCCGCCCTTCTGATTGGTGAACGCCACAGTCAGCATGCAGGCATGTCTACATGCTTACTTGCATGCAAGTAAGCAGGCACGCCGAGGAGCATGCGAAGGGTGGAAAACGTTGAGACCGCTCAGGAGGCGGCCTGCTCCTCGCGCTGGCCCTCATCCGCCGACGGCTCAGGCATCTCGCCGTAGCGACGGGCGTCATGCAGCAGGCGGCCCACGGTGCCAGTCGAGCAGCCCATCGCCTCGGCGATCTCGAGGTAAGAAGCGCCGGCCACACGCAGCTCGACGGCCTGGGCCCGGCGGACGGCGGCCCGGCTCAGAAAGTCCTGGCGCGGTTCGGCCACCAGGCGGCGCACGGTGCGCGGGGAGACGCCGTACTTCTCCGCCGCCTCGCGGGCGGTCATCTTCCGGCGCCCCGGTTGCTGGGCGCTCACAGCAGGTCCTTCGCCATCTGTGCCGCCGTCACCTTCCGCCGTGCATCTTGGGCCTTGATGACAGTACGTCGGCGCGCCTCCTGCTGCGCCGGCGAGCTCACTCGTCCGCCCTTCTTGCCGCCGTTGCTGCCGCGCTTGGCCTGCACCGCGCGGAAGCCGGCGTCGTCGAAGGAGCGGCGCCAGACCCATCGTGCAACGGAGCGCGCGGTCTGGGCCACCTCCGCGGCCGGAAGCGGCACGGCGAACTCGGGGTTGACGTTGGTCGCGAAGGCGGCGACGACCTCTTCCCACTCCAGGCGGTCGTCGTAGCGGCGCCGGGCGCGGTAGGCCCACACGCGCAGCCGGTTGAACAGGGCGCAGTTGCGGCTGAAGCCGGAGGCGTCGACCATCCGCCGCGGCAGGGTGCGCGGCATCAGCTCACCCAGGCCCTTGGCCAGCTCACCGAGCTCGTAGGCGTGCCCGGTGCCCCAGGTGGTCACCCAGTCGTCGTGCACCGGGTTCTTCGTCAGCAGCCCGGCGTAGCCCACGTCGCCGTCCAGGGAGCGGCGAAGGCCCTCTTCGACCTTGGCCGCGAAGCGCATCGGCTCCATCCGAGCGGCATCCGTGCGCACCACGGGCGTCTTCAGCACCCAGCCCACGTGCCCGCGCCCGGTCGGGCTCTCCGCGATCCAGGAGGGCATCGGGTGCGTCATCGGACGGGTCAGGGCCCGCAGGACGGTGTCGTCGTGGTCGACGTCGATGACCAGCATGGACAGCAGCGCCTTGGGGGAGTGCTCCAGGTAGCGCCGCGCCAGGGCGTGCTCCCGGCTCTGGCGCCAGCAGCCGCGGGCGAGGTCGTCGGTGGCCAGCGGCCGGCGCGGGGACCACACCTCGGTCCACGCCTGAGCGTCCATCCGCGCGTCCGCCCAGGCAGGCGCCTGTGCGTCCGTGCGCACCGGGCGGGCTGCTGGCATGGCGCACACCGTGCCAGCGAGATCGCGTTCATTCGGGTGGGACACGCCGACGATCGCTGAAAATTATTCACGTAGGCCGATTGGGAAGCCTACTCAGGTAGTTCAGCTCCGCCGGGTCCTCCGCCCTTGATCAACCTCCCTGCGGGCACCCAGCCACAGACAGGCGCGCTCTTCGGACGCCCAGCTGCCCCGCCCCCTGGCGTGCCCCTGCGCCGACCACGCGACTCCCCGCCCACTCCAGCTTCTTTGTGGCGCTCTGCTGCATCGGTATGCCCTCCCGAGCACACCCGCCTCTGCCGGCCACGGCCTTGCTGCAGGGCTCAGGGCAGCGGGACCTGCGCCAGCTCGGGGGAGGTGACCAGCTGCTCGAGGGCCTCGACGCTGAGCGCGGAGCTGGCCGGCAGGGTGCGCTCTCCACCGCTCTCGGCGCCGGGGGTGGCGCGCAGGCCCGCCCAGGCGTGCACGATGCGCCCGTCCGGCAGCACCGCCAGCGCCCAGGGCAGCACCGCGGTGATGGTGGGCGCCTCATCGCTCTCGGCGGTGGTGCGCGCCTGCCCGCTGCGCAGGAGGGTGCCGTCGGCCAGGGTGCGCTGGCTGCACGCGACCCAGTCCGCCCCCTCGCAGGTGAAGCTGCTGGCGTTCAGCCCCTCGCTGGGGCGGGTGACGCTGAGGGAGAGGTCGACCAGCAGCGCCTCACTCGTGGCGGCGCGCTCGTCGACGGCGCGGAAGTTCCAGCCGGTCTGCGCCCCGTGCTCGTCGCCGGAGGTGCCGCCGGTGGCGGCCGGCCAGCCCGGCAGGGCCGCGGCCAGCGCGGTGTTGACGTCGACGGCCAGCTCGGCGGCACGGGCCTCATCGCGGGCCGCCTGCTCCTGCCGGGCCCGCTCCTGGGCCGTCAACGGCGTTGGTGTGCCGGCCGGTGTGCTGGCCGGTGTGGCTGCCGGCGAGGGTGCAGTCGTCGCGGAGGTGCTCGGGGTGGTGTCGGAGCCGCCAGGGGCGGCCACGGTGCTCACCGCCTCGCCATTGCCGGGCAGCTGCGCACCGGCGAGCAGCACCGCGCCCAGCAGCGCCACCGAGCCGGCCGCTCCCGCTGCCCGCCGCCGGCGCAGCCGACGGCGTCCGCCGTGCACCGAACGGGCGATCAGGGCGTTCGAGCCGTCGAAGGTGCCGGCCTGCTGCCGCAGGCGCCGGCGCAGGTCCTGCTCGCTCGCGCTGTCGCCGGTGCTATCGCCGGGGAAGTCCTCGAGGGTGTCCTCACGCATGGTTGTCCTCACGCACGGTCGGTGCTTCCTGGGGTGCGGGCGGGCGCGTCACGGTGCGGCGCGCCGGTGTGGGAGCTGGTCGCGAAGCCGGCCCGGGAGCCGGCCCGAGAGCCGGCCCGAGAGCCGGGCAGGGGGTGGCTGCGGCACCGGTGGCTGCAGCGCTGTCGTTGGCGGGTCCACCCAGCGGGTGGCGCAGGCGCGCAAGCGCGCGGGAGGACTGGCTCTTGACGGTGCCCACGCTGATCTCCAGCAGCTCGGCGACCTGCTGCTCGCTGAGGTCGTCGAGGTAGCGCAGCACCACCACCGCCCGCTGGCGCGCGGGCAGGCGCGTCAGCTCCGCGAGCAGGTCCAGGCGCTGCTCGGTGCCGGTGTGCGGATCGTGCGCGGGGTGGGCGCCGGAGGCGTCGCGGTCCAGCTCCCAGGGCACCTCCGGGCGTGTGGCGCGCCGGCGCCAGCGCGAGGTCGCGGCGTTGGCCAGGGCGCGGCGGGCGTAGGCGTCGGGCTCGTGCACCCGCGGCCAGCGCGCGTACATCTTCTCCAGCACGTCCTGGACCAGGTCCTCACCGGCGTGCGCATCACCGCTCAGCAGCCGCGCGATGCCCACCAGGCGCGGCACCGCCCCCGCGGCCCAGGCGCTGAACGCGTCCTCACGGCTCGGGCGGGGCTCACGATCCACACGGCCATCTCCGCCGTCGCTGCTGTCGCCGCTGTCGTGGCCTGCACGACCCTGGCGGCTCACCGCTTCGACCCCGTCACCCCCGTACGACGCGCTGCAGCATCGAAAGGTTGTCAGCGCCCCAGCGCACACCCCATGGCCTTGCATGCAGTACCACCACAGCCCGCGCGGCAGCATCCTGGTCGGGTGAGCGAGCTCAACGCTGACCCCGCCGACATCGAGGACTCGGCGGACCCCGGCCCGTACCGCTCCTGACTACGGGTGGAGGTCAACGCGGTGCCGTTGCCCAGCCAGAGCTGCCTGCGCCCGGGTCCGGTGAGCGACGCGACCGACGAGCGGCTGGCCGCGTTGCGCCGTCGGGTGGTCGAGCCGGTGGTGCGCAGCCTGCTTCAGCCTGAGGAGCTGGGGGCGCTGAGCGTGCACTGGGGCGTGGACGGCGAGGCGGGTGACGTGTGGGTGCGCATCGACGCGGCGGGGGAGCGGCACGAGCAGCAGGTGGCCCGGCCGTGGGGGAGCGACCAGGCAGACCCGCCAGACCCGCCGGACTCGGACCCGAGCGGGGGGCCGGGCCGTGAAGCCTCACCGACCGAGGCCGAGGTTGCTGCCCAGCTGGCCCACTACCTGGAGGACTGGGTGTGCGAGACGTCCTTCGCGTGGGGCCAGCAGCGCAGAGCCCGCTACGAGCTGGGCGAGGACTAGCCAGCCGGCCGTGCGGCGCCCGCTCGTGCCGGTGGGGTGCCAGCATGCTCGGTGTGGCGTCCTGGCAGGTCCAGCTCGGTGGGCACGACTGGCTGGTCGAAGAGCGCGCCGGCGTGCCGGGCTGCTACGACGTGACCTGGCTGAGCGGGCCCAACCCCGGCTACGGCTTCTCCACGCAGACCTTCGACGGCACACCGGTCAGCAAGGAGCGCATGGAACGCTCCATCGCCGACTTCCTCGAGCAGATCGACCCGCAGACCGGTTACCTCGACTGAGCACCGGACTCAGCGCCGGATCGAGCACTGCACTAAATGCCCGATAGGGCGCTGCACCGCCTTCCGGTGCTCAGGGCAGGGGCGCGAAGGTGTGCGGCTCGGCGTCGATGAAGGCCCGCGCGGCGCGCGAGAGGGCTGCGTCATCGAGGGTGTAGGTGGCATCGATGCGCGCCTCGGCCTCGTCCCAGCGCGCCGCGGCCTCATCACCTTCGGGCAGGGCGGCCAGGTCCTGGTGCTCGCGCTGGGCCTGCTCGATCAGGGCGGCGGTGATGGGCAGGCCCAGGGCGCGGTAGGCCTGCAGCACCCAGGGCAGGGGGTAGTTCAGCTCGTCCTCGTAGGCATCCAGCGTACCCAGCAGGCCGGCGTTCATCACCATGCCGTGAAAGGTCAGCGCCACGTGCAGCACCGCGTCGCCGTCGTAGTCGGGGTCGGTGATCAGCATGGGTGTGCTGGCGCGGTTCCAGAGGGCGTCGAAGTCCGCGTCGCTGACCGGGCTGGTGACGGGATCGCTCACGTCTCCGACCGTAGCCGGGTCCAGCCGGGTCCAGCCGGGTCCAGCCGGGTCCAGCCGGGTCCAGCCGGGCGCCGCGGGGCGCTGGGGGTGCTGGGGGTGCTGGGGGTGCTGGTGGGGAGTTAGGAGCGGCCGCGGCCGAGCAGGTCGTTGGGCACGACGCGGAAGGCGGGGTGCGCGTCGCTGGCGGGGATGTCCAGGAGGGTCTCACCCACGGCGGTGGCGGCGGTGCGCCAGCTGTGCCCGGCGTTGTCCAGCCACTCCAGGTGCACCTGCTGCTCGGCGGTCAGGTACGCCTCGAGCAGCACCGGCAGGTGGGCCTTGAGGTACTCGGAGCGCTTCTCGTTCATCTCCGCCAGCGTGTTGCCCGGTGACCACACCTCCACCGCCGCGCGGGGCACCTCGGTGCACACGGGGTCTTCGTTCAAGGCGGGACCGTCGACGAGGACGTCGGGGATGCGCCCGCTGAGCACGCTGCCGTCGGGGGCCAGGGTGATGGCCCAGTTGCCGGGGGCGGCGGCGTAGCTGCCGGGCCACTGCTCCTCGAAGGCCAGGGCCAGGCGGGTGGCGATGCGGTGGTGGGGGTTGCCGCCGACCTTCTTGACCACGAGCTCCCCGTCGACGACCTCGATGCGCTGACCGACCTCGGCCGTGGCGGAGGTCCAGGTGGCCAGCGCGACTCCCAGGCGCGCAGCGCTCAGGCTCATGAGCGCCAGGGTAGCCGCGGGCCGCTTGACCTAGCTGGGCTCTGCTGGGCCGAGCGGGGCCGAGCCGGGTGAGCTGCCCGGCGGCTGCGCGGGTGCACTGCCTTCAGGTGCCGGTGGGCAGCACGTGCACCTCGACGCTGAGCTGGCCGTCGGGTGCGCCATCGAGTGCGCTGGCGGGCTGGACGCTGCCGGGGGTGCGCCACCAGAACGGCGCGCTCAGCGAGAAGGAGACGCTGTCCGGGTGCAGCAGGCTCAGGCGCCAGCCTTCGAAGGGCCGCGGTGGCGGCAGCGCGCCGCCCATGGGGTCGATGTGCACGACGTCGGACTCGCGGATGAGTGTGTCCACCCGGCCGGAGGCGTCGTGGGCGTAGGCGATCAGCTGCCCGAGCTCGATGCGCTGGGGGACGGGGCGCAGCACGAACGGGTGCGCCACGGTCTTCGCAGCGGTCTTCACTGCGGCCTTCACAGCGTCCTTCGTTGTGGCTTGGTGCGCGGGTGCCACGCGAGCGTTGACGGTGGGCCTGGTCCTGGGTGGGCGCAGGAGCTTGACGGCGAGCGGGGCTACGCCGTCAGGCAGCAGCGGCACCTCGGCCAGCTCATCCGTCACCCATGCTCCGGTGACGTCTCGCACCTGCAGCAGCGGTGACGGCAGCGCTGGTGGCGGTGTTGGTGCGGAGGCGGCTGGTGCGGACGGCGTGCTCAGGTGGGCGTGCACCTGCACGCGCCAGGAGGTGTGCTCGTAGCGCCACACGCGTGGACCACCGGCCTTTCCTGTCGTGTCTGCTGCTGATCCGTCGGTGCTGAGCGGGTGTTCAGCCGGGGCGGTGCTGCGTGCGGTCTTGTGCACGGTGCTGCGCGCGCTGGTGCGCGCGGTGCTCGCTCAGGGCGCGCCCGTGCAGCTGGACCTCGACGTCGCTGCCGAGCTGATGCTGCACGTCCCAGGCCAGCTGGTGCAGCTCGTCGCTGAGCTGCTGGGCCAGGTGCCGGCTCTCCTCGCTCTCGGGCTCCGTCTCGGGCTCGTGCTCGAACCACTGGCGCACCCAGTGCCCGGAGAGGGTCTCTTGGCGCTGGTGCCAGTGGTGCAGGCGGGCGCACAGCTGCGCCGTCAGGCCCAGCGCTTCGGGGCGCACCTCCTGCACGCCGGTGATGTGCGGGGAGCGGTCCACGAGGATCGAGGAGTAGCCGAAGTCCCACTCCAGGGACAGCACGCTGAGGGTCTGCTCTGCTGGCTCCTGGCGTGCGGCCGCGGCGCGGGTGCGCCGTGTGCGGCGTGCGTGCCCGCGGCTCATGGCACCACTGTGCCTGCTCGCACCAAGGCGCCACCTGCCCGTGCACGGTCAGGACGCAGGCGCGTGAGTGCGGTGACGTGGGCGGCACTTGCATGGCGAGCCGTGTGGCGTCCCGGGCGCTGCGGCGCCCGCCCTTTCAGGCCGTCATTGCCGGTCCCCGTGCAAAAACACTAGAAAGGACCCATGCCGGGAGAGCGGAGCAAGCTATAAACTTGGCATAGCCAAGTCGGGCTCCTCGGCTCCGCTTCGTCGCCGGGGCACCCAGTGGGTGCCGTCCCCGCGGTGCGGGGTCGCTGCGCTGGGCGGGGGAAGAGCGGGCGCAGGACGCACGTGGGACGCGGCAGGGAGCGAGGGCGCAGTGGTGGGTCAGGAGCGGAGCGACGACGTCACCGGTGACGCCCGCGGCGGTGCCGCTGGTGAAGCACCAACCTCGAGTGGTGCTTCGAGTAGTGCGTCCGCGGGGGTGGCGCGGTGGGTCACCGAGGTGCACCCGGCGAAGGGCTCGTCGGTGCCGTCGCCGACGTCGTTGCCAGGGTCGTTGCCCAGCTTCGTGCCGGTGTCTGTGCCGGTGAGTGAGCCGCTGTCCGTGGGTGGATTTGCGGTGGCCGACGACGGCGGGCCAGTGCCGGCGGACGCGTCTGGTGGTGCGTCGGGTGGTGCGCCTGCGCGGCGGGTGGGGCCGCGGCGGCGGCGGGAGAACGTCGGGGGTGCGCGTCGGCACGCGCACCAGGTGAAGGTCAGTGCGCAGGAGGAGCTGGCGCTGCAGGTGCGGGCGGGTCGGCTGGGGATCTCGGTGCCGCGCCTGCTGGTGGAGGCGGCGTTGGCGGAGGGCGCACCGGGGGATCCGCGCGGGTCACGCGGTACCAGCGGTGGCGGTGCTGGTGGTGCCGGGGACGGTGCTGCAGGCGGGTTGCGGGGGGTGACGCCGGCGGAGCGGGCCGCGCTGGCGCAGGAGCTGTTCGCGGTGCGTCGTCTGCTGGCGGGGGTGGCGAACAACGTCAACCAGCTGGCGCGGGTGGCGAACACCGCGGCCGCTCACGGCGCTGGCGCGGGCAGTGCAAGCAGTGCTGGGGCTGCGGATTTGCCGGCCGATTTCTGGGGGCAGACGGGTGTGACGCTGGCGGTGGTGCAGCGCGTGGCCGAGCGGGTGCAGGCGTGCGCGCAGCGGGTGGATGGGGCGTGAGCGTCCGCATGAGCGACGGCGTGGGCGGCTCGGTGGGTGGGTGCGCGCGGGTGGTGGTGCGGCGGTGATGCCGAACATCACCCGTGGGGAGCGCATGGGTGGGCTGCTGGCCTACCTGGCCGGGCCGGGCAAGGCCAACGAGCACGTCGAGCCGCACCTGGTGGCCGGGGATGCGGCGATCCTGGCCTGGCACGACGACGCGGTCCTGGACGCGGCGGCGGCTGCCGAGATCGCGCGGCAGCTGGAGGCACCGCGGATGCTGTTCGGGGTGCAGGTGGCCGGTGGGGCGGTGTGGCACTGCTCGCTCTCGCTGCGCGCTGAGGAGGGCGTGCTCTCGGATGAGAAGTGGGCGGAGATCGCGCGCGACTTCGTCGAGGCGATGGGCTTCTCGACGCCCACGGAAGGGCCCGAGGGGGTGGCGGGGCCGGCGCCGTGCCGGTGGGTGGCGATCCGCCACGGCCTCTCAGCTAAGGGCAACGACCACGTGCACCTGGCGGTGTCGCTGGTGCGCGAGGACGGGTCCAAGGCGGACGTGTGGAACGACCGCCCGCGCGCTCAGCGGGTGTGCACCCAGCTGGAGCACCGCCACGGCCTGGAGGTGCTCGCTTCGCGGGAGGCGGGCCTGGGGGAGCGGGGCCTGAAGCCCGCGGAGCTGGCCCGCGCCCAGCGCACGGGAGGCGAGCCGGAGCGGGTGGTGCTCACCCGCCGGGTGCGCGCGGCCGCGGCGATCGCGGCCAGTGAGGCGGACTTCGTGCGGGCGGTGCGCGCGGACGGGCTGCTGATCCGCCCGCGCTACGCGGCCGGTCGCGACGACGTCGTGCTGGGCTACTCCGTCGCGCTGCGCCCGCAGGCTGCGGGCACCAGCAAGGCCAGGACTGCGGGCACCAGCAAGGCCAGGACTGCGGGCACGAGGAAGGGCACCGCGGCGGGTGCGGGCGCGGGTGGGACCACGCCGTTGTGGTTCGGCGGCTCACGCCTGGCGCGGGACCTGACGCTGCCGCGCCTGCGCGAGCAGTGGCCCGACAGCGTCGAGGCGGCCGCCGAAGCGGTGCAGGTGTGGCGGGTGGCCAAGCGTTCCCCGCGGGTGAGCGAGCAGGAGATGGCCGCCGCTCGGCGGCGCCCGGTCAGCCCGCAGGAGTGGGTCCAGCACACCCAGCAGGTGCAGGCGTTTCGCGAGTACCTACGCGCGGTGCCCATCGAGGACCACGCCACGTGGGCGCAGGTGGCGCGCGAGAGCGCGGGTGCTTTCGCGGCGTGGTCGCGGCAGGTCGAGCCCACCCCGGGACCCTTGGCGGAGGTGGCGCGGGCGCTGGCGCGCACCGCGCAGGTGCGCGCCCACGCCAGCGCACCCAGGCGATCCGACATGCCCTCGGTGCAGGGCGCGGCGCTGGCGCTGGCGGTGGCCTCCGGCTCGGGGTCGAGCCGGATGGCGCAGGCGGTGATGCTGCGCCAGCTGGCCAACACGATGAAGGCGCTGCACGACGCCCTGAAGGCGCGCGGTGAGGCGCAGGCCGCGAAGCAGATCGCCTCCGTGGCCCGGCACCAGCTGCGCACCATCGCCGCCGCCCTGCCCGAGCCGCTGACGACCACGGACGTGCCCGGGGTCAGCGCCGCAGGGCGGGTGGTGCGCGAGGAGCTGGCTCGCACCCGTCAGCTCGCCCGCGAGGCGGCGCGGCAGCAGTCGGGTCAGCGGCCGGGACAGCACGGGCAGCAAGAGCAGCGCGCGCTCGGCTCGCCGGTGCCGGCGCGGTTGCAGCCCGGGCAGGCGCTCGAGCAGGGCGCCAGCTCGCGCGTTGGCTCGCGCACCAGTGCGGCGGCGGCGCGCTCTGGTCGGGGGGAGGGCGGTATCGAGCGCTGAGCTGGCTGGTGGCTGTGCGCGGTGCTCATCGGCTCAGCGGGGTGGGCACGCTCACGCTTTTGTAGTACTCAGGTGCGCAGCGTGCGCACCGAGGCTTCAACGTGGACGTTCTCGGTGTGCCGGCGCAGCCGGCGGAAGCAGCCCGCCTGGCTGCTCTGCACGAGTACGCCGTGCTGGATGCTCCGGCCGAGGACGAGCTGGACGACGTGGTGCGTGCCGCGGCGGTACTGGCCGGGGTGCCGCACGCGACACTGAACCTGATCGATGAGCACCGCCAGTGCCAGCTGACCACCGTCGGCTTCGAGGGGGCGGACTCCCCGCGCAGCGAGTCGATGTGCGCGCTGCACTTCAGCGACGGGGACCTGGTGCACGTGCAGGACGCCAGCCAGGACGCGCGCTTTCGCGCCAACCCGTGGGTCGACGGTCGCCGGGCGCAGGTGCGCTTCTACGCCTCGGCGCCCTTGATCACCCCTGCGGGGCACGTGCTGGGCAGCTTGTGCGTCTTCGACACCGTCACCGGGCAGCTGAGCGCGGCGCAGATCAGCGCGCTGGAAGGTCTGGCGCGGGTGGTGGTGGCCCTCTTCGAGCGGCGCCGGCAGGCCCGTCTGGCGCAGCAGCTAGCGGTGCAGGCCGAGCAGCTGGCCGCCGAGGCCGCCGAGCAGCGTGCTCTGGCGCAGCTGATGACGGCCGAGGCCGAGGCGCGCGATGAGCTGAACCGGGCGGTGCTGGAGACCATCGACGTCGGTGTCGTCGCCGCCGGCCCCGACGGCCGCTTGACGGTCTTCAACCGTGCCGCCCGGCGCATGCACGGGCTGGATGCCGATGCTTCGGTGGACCCTGCCGATCACGCCAGCGTCTACAGCCTGTACGCCGCCGACGGCGTCAGCGCGCTGCGTCCGGAGCAGGTCCCGCTGCAGCGGGCTCTGCGCGAAGGCACGGTGCGTGATGTGGAGATGGTCATCGCTCCGGCGCATCGGGCGCCGATCACCGTGCGCGTGAGCGGTCGCACCATGTCGCGCGCGGACGGCACGGCACTGGGCGCGGTCGTGGCCCAGAGCGACATCACCGCCATCCGGGCGCGCAAGCGCGAGCTGGAGGCGGCGCTGGGCGAGCTGGAGCGCTCCAACGGCGAGCTGGCGCAGTTCGCCGGCACCGTCAGCCACGACCTGAACTCTCCTTTGACGGTGGTGGCCGGCTACCTGGAGATGCTGCAGGACTGCTACGGCGAGCAGTTGGAGGAGCAGGCCCGTTCCTGGATCGCCACCGCCCGTGCTGGCACCGCCCGGATGAAGGAGCTGATCGGCGCCCTGCTGGCCTACGCCCAGGCTGGTGCCGAGAGCTGCCGGCGCGAGCAGGTGCAGGTGCGTGAGGTCTTCGAGCAGGCCGTGCTGGACCTGCGCGCTGTCGTCAAGGACTCCGGGGCGCGCATCAGCGCGCAGCGCCTGCCTGCGGTGCACGGCGATGCGGTGCTGCTGCGCCAGCTGCTGCAAAACCTGATCGGCAACGCGATCAAGTACCGCAGCCCGCAGCGCCCGTGCCAGGTGGTCCTCACCGCGGTGCGCGATCGTGAAGGGTGGACGTTCTCGGTCATCGACAACGGCATCGGCATCCCGCCCGAGCAGCGCCGGAGCGTCTTCGCGATGTTCGCGCAGGTCGACCCCGCCGCCCGCGCCGGACACGGCATCGGGCTGGCCACCTGCCAGCGCATCGTAGCCCGCCACGGCGGGCGCATCTGGGCCGAAGCCACCCCCGGTGGTGGCACCACGATCCGCTTCACCCTGCCCCAGCGCCTGAGCCCGCTCGACAGCTGAGCACCAGCCGGGCCAGCGCAGTGCCGGGCCAGCGCAGTGCCGGGCCAGCGCAGTGCCGGGCCAGCGCAGTGCCGGGCCAGCGCAGTGCCGGGCCAGCGCAGTGCCGGGCCAGCGCAGTGCCGGGCCAGCGCAGTGCCGGGCCAGCGCAGTGCCGGGCCAGCGCAGTGCCGGGCCAGCGCAGTGCCGGGCCAGCGCAGTGCCGGGCCAGCGCAGTGCCGGGCCAGCGCAGTGCCGGGCCAGCGCAG
>NZ_JBJLRD010000055.1:0-28940 GCF_050871305.1 Kineococcus gypseus
CTGGGACCGCGGCAAGGAGATGGCCCAGCACGCTCGCTTCAGTATCGATACCGGCGTCGCGGTCTACTTCTGCGACCCGCACTCACCCTGGCAGCGCGGGTCCAACGAGAACACCAACGGCCTGCTGGACTGAACCCCGAAAGCTGGACTCAAAAGGCGATGTTATGCGACAGCAGGGATGTGAGCGAGGTACTCGTCGGGGCTGAGGTAGCCCAGACGCTCCTGGATGCGGGTGCTGTTCCACCACCGCAGGTAATCGTGCAGTCCGGCATGGAACTCCTCGACGGTCGCGGGCTGCGACAGACGGAACCATTCCTCTTTGAGGTGGCTGAAGAACCCTTCCATGACGGCGTTGTCCAAGCACGTGCCCTTGCGGGACATCGACTGGGTGAGTCCGGCTTTCCGAAGCGTCTCTCGCCACAAGACGTGACGGTAGTGAAAACCTTGATCGGAATGGACGAGGGGCCGCTCCCCGGGAGCGAGGGTTTCGACTGCTTCGCGCAAGCCGTCGGTCACCATCTTGATGCTGGGAGAAGGCCCCGCTGCGACGGAGACGACGCGGTTGTCGTACAAGTCAACGATCGGGGAGACGTAGACCTTCACCTCGCCGATGGCGAACTCGCTCACGTCAGTCACCCACTTGGTGTGCCTGGCCGTGGTGGCGAAGCGACGGTTCAAGACGTTCGCCGCGGCGGTGCCCACCTCACCGCGAAAAGAGTTGTAGCGCCTGCGTCGGCGCACCAGGCACCGCAGCCCCAGCGCGTGCATCACTTTCAGCACGGTCTTCTTGGCCACCTGCCAGCCCTGGCGCAGCAGCATGGCGTGCACCCGCCGGTGACCGTAGGCGCCCCTGGCCTGGCCGAAGACCTCCCGGACAGCGTCCTTCAGCAGCGCGTGGCGATCAGGGCGCCGCAGCCGGCTGCGGTGGTCGTAGAACGTGGAGCGGGCAAGACCGGCGAGCTGCAGCAGCAGTGGCAGCGGGTAGTCAGCCTTGAGGTCGTCGACGGCCTGGACCTTCAGCGCCGTTCCCGCGATCTCAAGGCCCGCAATTTTCCCAGGTAGGCCACCTCCGCGCGCAACCGCTCGTTCTCGCGCCGCAGCGCGTCCAGCTCACTTTCCGCGGGCTGGTCGGTGCGATCAGCCGGTGGCCTGCCACGCCGTTTGGGGCGTAACCCGTCTTCGCCCTCACGGCGGTAGATCACCGCCCACTTGCCCACCGTGGTGGGTGAGGGAAGGTCGTACTCCTGGCTTAAAGATCTGCCGGACTCACCCTTGAGGTGGCGAAGCACGATCGCAAGCTTGGTCTCGAAGTCGTACTGTCGGCGTTCTCTGGTCATCAGCGCACCCAACCCTCGCAGCTGCCACCGCTGGTACAGCATCTGAACAGGATTACCGCTCAAGTCAAGGGCCAGGGCCGCCGACCTGGCAGTAAACCCCTCCTCGAACAACTCGATCGCAGCTACAGCATCAGCGTGACTCAGCGTGCCGTTCCGGTACATGACCTTGCTCCTCGAAAGCTCGACGTTCCTTTACGGTGTCCAGCTTTCGGGGTCCAGTCCACTGCTGCGCCAGTACCTACCCAAGAACGCGGACCTGCGCCGCTACGACCAAGACGCGCTCGATGCCATCGCCGA
The DNA here is from genome assembly GCF_050871305.1 of Kineococcus gypseus. Taxonomy (NCBI): domain Bacteria; kingdom Bacillati; phylum Actinomycetota; class Actinomycetes; order Kineosporiales; family Kineosporiaceae; genus Kineococcus; species Kineococcus gypseus. The sequence continues at coordinate 1,635 of NZ_JBJLRD010000055.1, forward strand.
GCTCCTCAACGGCAGGCCTCGACAGACCCTGGGATGGAAGACACCCTCAGAAGCTCTGGACGAGGTGTTGCGTTGACCCCTTGAGACCGCCACCGTTTCTGAGACACCCCGCGGCAAGGACTCTAGGGCCGCGACACGCCGTCTCAGAACCCGTGTCCGAAACGTGCGTCTCACCAGCGGCCGGTCGGCGCCTTCTGAGACGGTCCCGGCTGTGCCCGCCTCCTCGCCCACACGCTCGACCGCCCCGCAGATCAGCCAGCGGCCCGGTCACCTGCTCGGCTACGCCCGCGTGTCCACCACCGCGCAGGACCCCGCCCTGCAGCACGACGCCCTCACAGCAGCGGGGTGCTACCGCACCTGGACCGACACCGCCTCCGGGGCACTTGCCGCCCGCCCGGCCCTGGACGACGTCCTGGCCCGCCTGGGGCCCGGGGACGTGCTCGTCGTCTGGCGCCTGGACCGCCTGGCCCGCTCGCTGCGCCACCTGCTGCAGCTGATCGACGACCTCGATGGGCGGGGAGTGGGCTTCAAGTCCCTGACGGAGTCCATCGACACCACCACCGCCACCGGGCGCCTGGTGCTGCACCTCTTCGGTGCCCTCGGCGAGTTCGAGCGCGACCTGCTGAAAGAGCGCACCGCCGCCGGCCTCGAAGCAGCGGTGGCCCGAGGCCGGCGCGGAGGCAGGCCGGCGCTGATGACGCCGGCGAAGCTGGCCGCCGCCCGCGCCTTGCTGTCCGCTGGACGCCCGACCGCTGAGGTGGCCAAAGCCGTGGGTGTCAGCCGGGCCACGCTGTACCGGGCGCTGAACGCCTGAACAGGCACCGGCCGGAACTTCCCTGGCGCAGGCGCGGCGCACCGGTGCTTCACGCCGCATCACCGGCTCGCTGACACGAACGGCGACGCCTAGAATCACTGACGCTACGCAGCGTTGCAGGCCATTACGGAGTGCTTCTAGCAAGAGGAGCGGTGCGATGTCCTGCAGCAGGAGCAGTGCCATCACCAGCGGGATCGAGGCGACGGGCCCTGAGGCCACCCCTGCGCAAGGCAGTGCCCCTCAAGCGGTGAGGGTGCGCATCAAGGGCCAGTCGCTGCGTGAGCAGAGCGTGCAGTGCCGTCAGCGTTCGCACGACTTGATCGCCCACAGCTACGAGCTCATCGAGCATGCCCAGCAGACTCAGCGGACCCGGCGGCGCGCCCCTGCACAGCAGACGCGCCCAGCCCTGCGGCTCATCCAGCCAGAGGCACCGATCCTGCCCGCAGCGACCGGATCGGTACCACGGCACCGGCCATCTTCATCGCCGCAGCCGGCGCTCGACCCGGCGCTCGACCCGGGGCTCGACCCGGCGCTCGACCCGGCGCTCGACCCAGCGCTGCAAGCGCGGCTGTTGATTGCGGTGCAGCGCTTCAGCGTGCTGGGCGGCTCGCGCGGGCGGCAGGTCTGTGAGGTCCACGAGGTCTTGACGCTGCTGCTGCAGTGCCTGGTGCAGGTGTTGCAGGTCGACGGAGCCAGTGTGACGCGCACTGCCCGCAAGGACTTTCTGCGCTTGAGCGCGGTCAGTGGTCCAGCCCACCGGGCGGTGCGCACGCTGGGGATGGTCCAGCAGCGCCACCAGGACGGGCCCTGCCGCTTGGCGCACCACAGCGGGCGGATCGTGGAAGAGGCGGACCTGGCGCGCAGCGCCCGCTTCGACTGGTACCAGCGCGCTGCCACCGAGCTGGGCCTGGCAGCGGTCAGCGCGCTGCCGCTGCGGGTGGCCGGGCAGGGCTGGGGCACCGTGGAGCTGTACCGCACCCGTCCTGGAGCGCTCAGCGCTGCACGACTGCACGCCGCGCAGGTGCTGATGGGCTTGAGCTCCACGCTGGTGCTGCTGGTGCAGCAGCGCCAGCGCGCCGAGCGGGACCGCCGGCGCCTGGTGGCTCGAGCCGGGCGCGATGCGCTGACCGGGGCGCTGAGCCGGGCGGTCTTCGAGGAGCAGGTGAGCCACGCCTTGACCTTGCTGCAGCGGCGCACCAGCGGTCCCGGCGGTCCCGGCGGTCCTGCCGACTCCGGCGGGGCTGGTGCTGGTGCGGCGCGCGATGACGCTGCGGGCGCTCACCTGGCGGTGCTGTTCATCGACCTGGACGGGTTGAAGGCGGTCAACGACCTGCACGGGCACGCCGCAGGTGATGAGCACCTGCGCGCCGCGGCGCAGCGCATCCGCTCCGCGCTGCGCCCGGCCGATGTGCTGGCCCGCTTCGGCGGGGACGAGTTCGTGGTGTGCTGCGAGCGCGTGGCCGGGCACCGCGGCGCGGCGGCCATCGCCGCGCGCATCGTGCGCGCCCTGCAGCGCGCCGGCACCAGCGTCGGCGGCAGCGAGGAGCCAGGAAGCAGCGAGGAGCCAGGAAGCAGCGAGCAACGAGTCGACGACGAGCAGGTCAGCGGCCAAGAGCAGGTCCGGGAGCAGGTCCGGAAGCCGGTGCGGGGGCAGGAGGGTGAGCCAGCGCCACGACTGCGGCGGCCGCTGGCGGCCAGCATCGGCGTGGCTGTCACCGACGACGCCACCACCACCGCGCAGGTTCTGCTGGCCACGGCCGATGCGGCGATGTACCGCGCCAAGCGCGCCGGCGGTGACCGCTTCGCGATGGCCGACCCCGCGGCCCTGCAGCGCGAGCACCACCAGGCCCAGGCCGCCTGGCGCCGCTCGAGCGTGCAGCAGCGCCTGCGCGCACAACTGCCGGCGGCGCTGGAGCAAGGACAGCTGCAGCTGCACTACCAGCCGATCGTGGACCTGCGCGATGGTGCCGTCAGCGCGGTGGAGGCCCTGCTGCGCTGGCAGCACCCCGAGCACGGTCTGCTGGTCGCCGGGCAGTTCCTGCCCCTGCTCAGCGGCAACGGCTCCAGCGGCTCTCCCGCTGCAGCGCAGGAACCGGTGTCGCTGATGCGCCAGCTGGACTCCTGGGTGCTGGCCACCGCCTGCCGGCAGCTGGCCAGCTGGCCCGAGCCGGCCCCGGCGCAGGTGTTCGTCAACACCTGCCCCGCGCAGTTCACCCGCCCTGAGTTCACCGGCGAGGTCGCCGCCGTCCTGGCCAGCACGGGCCTGGCCGCTGAGCGCCTGACGCTGGAGGTGCTCGAGAGCGGCACGCTGCCTGCTGGCGCCGCGGCGACCTTCGCCTCGCTGAGCGAACTGGGGTGCACCATCGCCTTGGACGATGTGGGCAGCGGCTACTCGGACCTGCAGCGCCTGCTGCAGGTGCCTGCGCAGGTGCTCAAGGTCGACAAGGCCTTCACCCAGCACATGCCCCACCCCACCGAACGCGCGGTCCTCAGCGCGCTGATCACGATGAGCCGGGACCTGCAGCGCACCACCATCGTGGAGGGCGTGGAAAGCCCCGCCGCGCTGGAAGTGCTGCGATCGCTGGGTTGCACCCACGCCCAGGGCTACCTTCTGGGCCGCCCGACCCCTGCACCACACGCGTGACAGCGCACCCCCACTGCGCGCACGCCGCGCAGGTGGCCGTACCCGGGACCAGCAGCACCACGCGGTGTGCGCCGGCCAGGCACCACGGCTCCTCGAGCCCGACCTCGCTCGCCCCGGGCTGCCCGTTCGGCACATACGGGTTGATTACTGCCGAGACATGAGCTCTTCCTTCCTCGATCAAGGCCGTTGTGCTCGTGCCCGAGGTGCCCACAGCAGGTGATGAAGGCACGACCGCGTCACGACGCGAGGGGAGTCCTGCACGATGTCGAACCGGCTCACCGAGCCGGCAGTAGCGTTGCCGACGTGACGTCGGAAGACCGCGACCCCCTCATCGGCGCCCTCGATGAGCTGCTCGAGCAGTCGGTGCTGCTGCACCTGCGCAACGGCGCGCAGCTGCTGGGCGTGCTCAGCGCTGTCCGCGACACCTCGTGCGAGGTGAAGGGCGACGAGGGCACGACCACGGTGCGCCTGGCCGCCGTCGACGCCGTCACGGCGGTACCCAGCAGATCCGCACCCGGGCTCTTCGCCACTGCACAGGCCCCTCGCGGGAGCTGAGTCCCCACCGTCACCGCGCAGCGGTGCCTCACGATGATCCACGGCTCCGACGAGGTTCGGATCCGACGCCGTGAGCCTTCGCTGGTGGGGATCCGCCATTACCGACGAACGCTCGAGCAACCGGGAGGCGAAGTGGTGGTGCACAACCTCGTTCGAAGCTTCGTGGCCCCCATGGAGCACGCTTGCCTCTTCATCCGGGACGTCGACTCCGAAGCTTCGCACGATGACTGGAACCCGGCTGAGGCCCCGGTGGATGCACACCCCGACTCGATCCTGATCGGCGTGCAGGCAGGCGTCGACGGGCCGGTCAGCGTCAAGGTGTGGCGCGGAGAGCCGGAGGCGGCTCTGAGCACCACGATCTTCGAGGGGTCGATCCGCCTGCAGAGCGGCCGGCTCTCGCTGCACGACCCGAACGAGGACATCGTCGTGCAGGTCCCCTACCTCGGCGGTGGTGGCCCGCTCTCCATCCTGGTCGATGACGCTGATTACCCCACGCAAGTACAGGTGGTGCTCGGGTTCTAGGAGCAGCACTGAGCCTTCGTCGCCATGGATCCACCGTTGCTGTCGAAGGCCCAGGGGTAGTCATCACCACTACCTGGCCCGCTGGCACTGTGTCCGGCCGACAGCACCAGAACGGTCCTTACGGTGTCGATCGCGCAGTTGCCGCAGCGCACCGGATCATCACCACCCCCGCACCCACGAACGGCCCTGCAACCGCCCGGCGGCGCGGGCCGCGCACCTACGCTCCTGCTGTGATCAGCAAGGCGCGGGTGGGGCTGTGCGTGGCGGTGGCCGCGGCCGTGGTCGTGGTGCTGGCCCCACCGCTGGTCCAGCTGTACCTGTCGCTGCTGCGCGAGGTTCTGCACGTGGGCTGCTCCCTGGGCGATGACCAGCTCGGCGATCAGTACCCCGCGGAGTGGACGTGCGCCGACGGCATCGGCTACGTCCTGCCCGCGCTGGCCTACGCCGCCGCCGTGGGAGTCCTGGCCTTCAGCGCGGCGCTGGCGGTGGCGCTGCGCCCCGCGGGCCAGCACAGCGATCAGGGGCGCGGGGTGCTGCGCGCGGCGCTGTGGGGGCAGGTGCTGGCCCTGGCGGTGCTGGTGCTGCCCGCTGCGCTGGCCGGCCTGTCTGCGCTGGGGCCGGCGCCGCTGGTCTCGCTGACCGCTCCGGTGCTGGCCGTGGGCACGGCGCTGGTGGTGCAGCTGGCGTGCTGGCGCCGGGCGGTGGCGGTGTGGATCGCGCCGCTGCTGTGGGTGCTGGCCGCCCTGGCGGTGCTGATCAGCGTGCCGCTGCTCTTCAACGCCGCACCGGCGGCACAGGTGGGGATCTGGGTGCTGGCGGTGCTCGCGGCGCTGTCCACCCAGCAGCGCCGGCAGCCGTGGCAACCGCGCGTCGCCGCGCGCAGCCCCGGGCAGGGCCAAGAGCTGAGCTGACACCGCCACCGCACCTGGCGGGAAGCTGAACCGCGCTGCCATGCGAGCCCGCACGCACTACATCGACCGTCAGACGCACATAACGTCCTCTACCTGCGGGTCTGGCGGCCGCGTGGACTGTCCGCTCACGTCGAGGAGCGCGACTTCCTCGAGCGCTGCTCGGGCGTGGGGCGCAGCGGTGTCGTGCAGCACACTCGTCTCATGCCGCAGCGCGAGGAGTCGAGCACCGTGGCTCGGCTGCAGGAGAGCATCGACGCCGTCCTGGTCCCGCGCGGGTTCGCCGCCGGGTCGGCCGGCGCCTCGCGCGGGCGGCGCCAGATCATCTGGTGCGCGGCCGCTGACGGCTTCGCGGCTCGCTTCCCCGCGCTGCCGGTCAGCCAGGAGCCGCCGGAGGGCTGGGGCGGGATGTGCACTGACGTCGTCATCGACCTCGTCGATGTCGTCGACGTAGCCGCTGACACCGAGGACGCCAATGACGACGACGCTGGCGGCGACTGGCGCTTGAGCGGCGTCAACGTAGAGGGCTACCCCCTGGATCAGCTGTTCACCGACCTCGGCCTGAGCGCCAGCGCCGAGCGCGCCAGCGCCCTGATCGACTCCAGCGCGCACGACTGCCTCACCCGGCTGCCGCCGCTGCTGCTCGAGCTCCTGGAGAGCTCCACCCCGCAGCGTTGACCGCCCTGGCGCCACAGGCGGGCGCACGGTCATCACGCTGAGCTGGACCTCGCGCAGACCCGTGCCTTTGCGCGGCGCCCCGCCTAGGCCGATCGCGGCGCACCTCGCCGGCGCAGCTTCGCCACAGCCACCGCGGCCGCCATCGTCAGCCCCGCCACAGCGGCCTGCACGAACGGCGCGAAGAGCAGGGCGAGGACCGCGGTGGAGGACTGCGAGCTCAGCACGCTCCACAGCACCCACACGGTCACGGCCACCAGGACCACGGCCCCGGCCAGCGCCACAGCCACCGCGCCGGGCCAGAAGCGGTGCACGCACACGCCCACGACCACCGCGGCGGCGAACGGCAGCAACGCCCACCCGCAGAAGACCAGCGCGAACAGCACCGCCCCCACGTCCTCGGTCACCAGGTCCCAGCTCGTCAGGTACGCCACCACCACCAGCGTGAGCAGCGCACCCACCACCGGCAGCCCCACCAGGGCCAGCACCACCGGCTCGCGCAGCGACGAGAGACGGCGAGGCCCGGGACAGCGGGACGAGGGACGACCAGACGCAGTGCTCACCCGCCCACGCTGGCACCCCGCAGCGCATGCGCGGAACGCCTCGGCCCGCCGTCCACCGGAAGGCGCACGCTCATCGCGTTCAGCGACGCACCGATCGCGCACCGGCCCGCACTGGCCCGCACTGGCCCAGCACTGGCCCAGCACTGGCCCAGCACTGAGCCGAAGCTCAGCGCTCCAGCGCCCGCTCGGGCACCACCATCGCTGGTGCTGCGGCAATGCAACCGGCCTAGACGGCAGGACCACAGGTGCCGCACCCCACCCACGAGCAGCCGAGGTGCCTTCGGCCGCGCGCTCGCGCCATAGAGCGAGCGGGCCGGCCTCGTAGGGTGCCCGGCACCGGCGAGGCAGGAGCGCGATGGCACCGCAGCAGTCCTTGAAGCAACCCCCGCAGCAGTCCTCGCAGCCGGCGCTGCTGGAGGTCGCCACGCACGACGGTGACAGCGACCGCGTGGCCACCGTCCTGCCCGGGCGCGGCTACAGCTGCGAGGCTCCGCTGCTGCACTACACGCGCCTGCTGCTGCGCACCCGCGGCTGGACGGTGCGCACCGTGCGCTGGCCGATCCCGCCCACGCCTGAGCAGCTGCTCGACCTCGCCCCCGACCTGCTCGACGCGATGCACGCCCGCACGCACCTGGTGGTGGCCAAGTCGCTGAGCACCCGGCTGCTGCCCCTGGCCGTCCAGCGGGACCTGCCGGGCATCTGGCTGACCCCGCTGCTGCGCGAGCCGGCAGTGCGCGACGCCGCCGAGCTGGCCGGCGCGCCGACCCTGCTGGTCGGCGGCACGGCCGATCCGTACTGGGACGCCGACGCCGCCCGCCGCTCGGGGCAGCAGGTCCTGGAGGTGACCGGCGCCGATCACTCCATGGAGGTCGCCGGGAACGTCGGCGCTTCCCTGCAGGCTCTGCAGAAGGTCCTCGCCGCAGCGGGCGACCTCCTGGACGACCTTCCCTGAAGCTCGCGCGCTTGCCTGAACCACGCACAGTCATGGCGCTGTCCTGGTGCGTCCCGGCGCAGGGCTCGAGCCAGCGAGTGATCGCTCTTCAGATCTCCGGGGCAGGTCCCGATGCGCTGACGGTGATCCCCGTGGAGCCTGGCGTGCGGCTGCTGCCGATCGAGGCGCGCGACATGGTGCCCTCGGCGGTGCGCTGGGCCAGGGCCGTGCACACCGCGGTGGCGGCGGTGCCGCGGCAGGTGATCCTACGCCCGGCGCGCGAGTCGATGAGCGCGATCGTGTGGGTGCTGGCCGCCGCCGCCGACTACGAGGACCGCATCCCGCCCGCCTTCACCGCCGCGGTCCTGGCCCGGGAGGCGGGGGTGGGGGCGCGGGTGTGGCAAAAGCGCACCGCGTGGCTGCGCCAGCACGGCTGGCTCGAACACGACGGCGACCACGAGCACTCCGGCTGGCGGCTGCGGGCCCCGGCGTGAGGCACCCGCGCGCAGGCACATGCCCCTCAGGCATGAGCGGCGAGGCGCCGGCGCCACGGATGAGGTGCGTATGAGAGTCAGGTGCGTGTGAGATGAGGACCGGAGCACCCTGAGGGGAAGCGAGCCTTCACGCTGGAGCAGACCCACGCCTTCGGGCACCAGGTGTGTCCCGGGTGCGGGCAGCGCAGCGAGTAGTGGACCTGGTGGCGCCACCGGGGCGAGGGCGCCTGGTACCTCTCGCTGGGCCGCTGCCTGCAGTGCGACCGCACGAGCAGGGGTGCTCGTCAGCCGGCCGGGCCGGGCGCCTGCAGCGCGCCGCGCCCGGCGCGCGAGGCGGTCTCGAGATCGACCTGAGCACCGCTACGAGCGCTGGGGTCCGGACCCGTCACGTCGCGGGCTGTTCACTGCCTGGGGAAGTGGCCGGGTCACTGCTCTGGAGTCCTCTGCGAGGTGTTCTCGTGCGAGGCGTTCTCGGCGGGGTCGTCGAGGGCGTCGGTGAGCACCGCGCTGACTTCGCTGGTCAGCTCCATGCTCAGGAGCGCCGGGTCGGGCAGCCCGGCGCGCTGCTCAGGCGGCAGGGTGTCGTAGGTGGCCACCGCCACCGGCGCCGTGGCGCTGGAGAGGGCGTAGCGCACCAGGGTCTCGTTGCGCCCGGCGACCAGCAGGATGCCGACGGTGGGGGAGTGCTGGGGCCGGCGCAGCTGATTGTCGATCATGGCCACGTAGGTGCCCAGCTGGCCCAGGTAGCCGGGCTGGAAGCGGCCGATCTTCAGCTCCACGACGACGTAGCGCAGCTGCTCGACGTGGAAGAAGAGCAGGTCGACGACCAGCTCGTCGCCGCCGACGGTGAAGTGCACCTGCCGGCCCACGAAGGCCATGCCGTGCCCGAAGGCGCTCAAGGTGGCTTGCAGGCGGTCCATCAGGGCCTGCTCCAGGCGCTTCTCGCTGGCGCGGTCGGTGGCATCGAGGTGGTCGAAGACGTAGGGGTCGCGGGTCAGCTGCTGGGCCAGGTCGGAGTCGGCCGGGGGCAGGTGGGTGGTGAAGTTGGACGGGGCGGCGCCTTCGCGCTGGTGCAGGCGGGTGGCGATGTGGTGCTCCAGGACGTTGCGCGACCAGCCGTGCTCGAGGGCCTTGGCGGCGTACCAGTCGCGGGTGGCGCGCTCGTCGAGGCGGTCCAGAAGGGTGCGCACGTGCCCCCACGGCAATCTCCCCACAGCTGTGGGGAGATTGCCGGTGCCGGTGCCGGTGCCGGTGCCGGTGCCGGTGTGTGGGGCCTGCCCTTCGCCTTCCGTGGCCTGGCGATCCACAGCGTGGCCGCCCGCGGTGCTCTGGTCATCACCGGCGGCGGGGGAGGAGGTGTGGGCCTGGGGCAGTGCGGCAGCTTCGGGACCGGTCGTCGGGGTGGGCCAGGCGGCGGCGAAGGCGCGCATGTACTGCAGGCTCGTGGCCGAGAAGCCGCGCTGGCCGGGGAAGGCGGCGCGCAGGTCCGCGGACAGGCGGGTGATGGTCTTCGCGCCCCAGCCCTCGTGCTGCTGGCGGGTGAGGATGTCGTGGCCGATGGAGTGGTACAGCCGCTGGGGGCACCTCCCACGCAGTGGGGGACAGCTCGGCGTTGGCCGCCCCCGCTGCGCGCAGCTGCGAGTCGCGCACCCGCTGCTTCAGCTGCTCCAGCAGCTCGGTGTAGCCGGGCGGCACGGCCCCCGCACCGGCCTGATCGCGGCGCTGAGCCTACTCAGGCTGCCCTGACTGTTCGGGCTGCTCTGACTCCTCGGGCAGGCGGCGATCAGGCCGAGGGCCATCGAGGTCGCGTGCGGGCACGTGCATCATCCTGCCGCCCGGCCCGGACAGGCATGCGGCAGCCCCACTCGCCACCTGCGGTCGAGGACCTGCCGGATGCGCGCCTTCAGAAACAGTGGGCGGTACCGACCCGTGCACCCGTGGGCGTGACCCCCCGCGCGGCTGACGCGGAGGTCGGCGTGGAGGTGAGCGCGCTGGCCGGTGCCGGCTGGGTGGGACCGTAGGCGTCTTCGAGCAGTTGCGCGGTGGTGATGACCCGGTCGGTGGACTCCCACAAGGTGTCCTCGCGCCGGCGCCACAGGCGTCCGGCGCCGTCGAGGACCGCGCTGGCCCCGGCGCGGGTTCCTGCGCTGCACCGCTGCAGGTGTGCTGCTTCCTGCTGGTGGCTGCTCAGGCTCAGGGCGTCATGTGCCAGTGCCGGCTGGGGCATCGTCTGGGGCACCGTCGAGAGTGCGGGCTCGGGCTCGGGCAGCGAGCGAGCGGGCGATTCGTGCAGGGTGTGGGACACCGTCTCCTCCTGACGTGCGCAGGCCTGCCGCACGGGCCCTGGCGCCGCACCGTCACGACTGTTGCGCCACAACCCGTGCCGAGCACGCTAGGTCAGGAGTTCACCCACGCCTGGAACCTCCGACGGCGTGTCGGGCACCTTCGCGGTAGCCCTATGCACCTCGGGTGAAACTCCTCAGCTCACTGGTCCTGGTTGCTGTCGCGGTGAGTGTCGTCGCTGGGTGCTTGCCGCGCGTGCCGGCGGGTCCGCTCGGCGTCGGCGCGCTGGGCGTCGGCTCGGCGCAGCTGCTCGTGCACCGCGGCGCGGATGGCGTCGAAGCGGGCGCGCAGCTGCTCATCGCTGCCGGGTGCGGGGGAAGTCGCCTGGGACATGGCCGACACCATGCCGACCACTTCCGACACGCACCGCGGTGGGCGCGGTCGGTGCGCACGCCGCAAGCCTTCTCGTGCGCACCGAGCTACCGGACAGCAGCCGGCCGGCTCGCGTCCCCAACGCGCGACTGCGCCGCATGCACACACCGGTCTGCGGAGGTGTGCTGCGAGGCGCCCGGCACGACCTCTCGCGCCCGGTTCACGAGGAGCTGCGAGAGGGTCTGCAACCCCTCTCCACAGGCTTAATAAGCATAACCTTGACTATGCGGGCGTTTCCGGCGTGCAATCTGCGGCCGTCTGCCGGTGGGGGGTCGACTCCTGGGTGCAGGGGCCACCGGCGAGGCCCTCGAGTGAGCACGGCGCAAGATCACTGGGGGAGTCGGGGACCTGGGGCTTCGGCTTGGCGACACTGGCGGCGGTGAAGCTCGCGACCGCTCGGGTCGGCGGCCGAGCCACTGGCCAGGCGGTTGCGCGACCCGGCGGCCGTGCAGGCGAACGCTTCGACGGCCGGGCGGTCCAGTGGTCGACTCTCCAGCCGACAGCGCATGTCCACAGCCGCGTGGCGGCACTTTCTCCCGCTACGCGGAACGGCAGGCGCAGGGGGTGGCTGCCGCTGGGGAGCAGGCAGTGGCCGTCGGGGGACCGCTGACACTCCGATCCACCAGCGTGGATGACATAATATAGATTATCGGCGTTGCGCAGAGGCGGCCGGATAGGCGCTCACGGACCCTTCCGCTGGCCGACGGGTGCACCCGCGCACCTGGACACCACCGCACCACCACACCGCTGAACAGCACCGCCGTCCGCCGCGTGGAACCCAGCTGACCCGCGTGGATCCAGAGCTCGTCCAGTTCCGGAGCTCACGTGGATACCGCCCGACAGCCACGTCACCGCCGGCACCAGTCGCCGCCACGAGTCGACGGCACTGGTTGACACGCCACCGTCGAGGCGTCCCAGCGCCCGGCCCGCCGCGTGCACGTCGCCGGACGGCGCACGCACCCGGCCGCACCGGTCCAGCTCGACAGGCCCGGCGCGGCCGATCCCGCACCACCGGCGCGGTCGGCCCAGCCACCGCGCCCGCCACGCCCGCCACGCCCGGTCGTCTCGCCCCCTCGCCCACCGGGTGCCGCAGCGCGCCCGATCACCCGCACGGGCGCTCGGTGGCCGTTCCGCGGGTTCCGCATAACGGCGAGTATGCGTGCTGGTCGAGCAGATCCGTTGCAGCGCAACGGTTATGACTTGACGCGCCACTCCCCTGCCGCGTACTCTGGTGTCATGACTCCCCTGTCCTCCGGGGTTCCCGAGTCGATGAGCGCCACCACCGAACTGCCCGCAGCGGTGCACGCCCACGAGGTGGCGCGGCTGCCGCGCAAGGACTCCCCGCACACCGTGGCCGCCCGTCGCCGGGACACCGCCGCCCTGCTGCCCCACCTGCACCGCGCGCTCGGGCACGACTCCCCCGTCGTCGCCGACCTGAGCACCGCCGCGCTGCGCTCGGCGTTCGCGGGTTTCTCCGTCGACCACGCCCGCAGCTCCATCGCGCGCTGCTGGTCCACGTGGAGCGGGCTGTGCGCCTTCCTCGTCGCCGAGCGCGCCCTGCCGGCCAACCCCATGGCCGGGGTGCACCGGCCCCGGCCCGAGCGGCAGCTGCCCAAGCCGCTGCGCGGGGAGGACACCCCCGAGGTGCTGCTGGCGGCCGTGGCCGCCGGGGCGCGCGCGGCGCGCGACCCCTGGCCCGAGCGGGACCTGGCGGTGGTGGCGACCCTGCTGGTCACCGGGGTGCGCAGCGCGGAACTGCTGGGGCTGCGCGTGGGCGACCTGGCCGGTGCGGAGGGCGAGCAGCGCCTGCGGGTGGTGGGCAAGGGCAACGCCGAGCGCAGCGTGCCGGTGGAGGCGGCCCTGGCGCAGCTGATCGAGGCGTACCTGCGCACCCGCCGCGCCCGCTTCCCCACCACCAGGGCGCCGGGGCTGAACGCGCCGCTGTTCGTCGACACCGCCGGCACCGCGCTGACCCGCGACCAGCTGCAGTACCTCGTGGCCAGCTGCTACCGCGCCGCCGGCATCGGCGACCGCGTCCAGCGCGGCGCGCTCGTGCACGCCCTGCGGCACACCTTCGCCACCCGCGTCGTCGCCGCCGGCGCCAGCGCCGTGGAGGTCATGCGGCTGCTGGGGCACCAGAACCTGACGACCTCGCAGCAGTACGTCGACGCCGGGGCGCACGAGCTGCGCAGCGCAGCCGCCGGCAGCACCACGTACGCCGCCCTGCGCCGCCTGCACCCGACGACGTGACCCGCCGCCCCGCTCCCGGCCGACCGCCGCGCTCCGAACAGGACCACGGGCGGACTCGGCACGGGCGCGGGGCAGGCGCGGGACGGTGCCCTCAGCCGGCCGCGCGGGCCGGCGCGGCGCGGCGGGTGGACGTCGCACGCCGCGAGGCGGGCACCCCGGCGGCACCGGTGTCCAGCAGCTCGGCGAGGAACCGCCCGGTGTAGCTCGTCGGGTGCGCGGCGACCTCCTCGGGGGTTCCGGTGGCCACCACGGCACCGCCGCCGCCGCCACCCTCCGGGCCCATGTCCACCAGCCAGTCCGCGCTCTTGATGACGTCGAGGTTGTGCTCGATGACCAGCACGCTGTTGCCCTTGTCCACCAGGCCCTGCACCACGCCCAGCAGCTTGCGGATGTCCTCGAAGTGCAGACCCGTGGTGGGCTCGTCGAGCACGTAGATGGTGCGCCCGTTGGAGCGGCGCTGCAGCTCAGCGGCCAGCTTCACGCGCTGCGCCTCACCACCGGAGAGGGTCGTCGCCGGCTGCCCCAGGCGCACGTACCCCAGCCCCACCTCCGTCAGCGTCGTCATGTACCGCGCGATCGCCGGTACCGCGGAGAAGAACTGCGCCGCCTCCTCGATCGGCATGTCCAGCACCTCGGCGATGGTCTTGCCCTTGAAGTGCACCTCGAGCGTCTCGCGGTTGTAGCGCGCCCCGTGGCACACCTCGCACGGCACGTACACGTCCGGCAGGAAGTTCATCTCGATCTTCAAGGTGCCGTCGCCCGAGCACGCCTCGCAGCGCCCGCCCTTGACGTTGAAGGAGAACCGCCCCGGCTGGTAGCCGCGCAGCTTCGCCTCCGGCGCGGAGGCGAACAGCTTGCGGATGTGGTCGAACACGCCCGTGTAGGTGGCCGGGTTGCTGCGCGGGGTGCGCCCGATCGGGGACTGGTCCACGTGCACGACCTTGTCCAGGTGCTCCAGGCCCTGCACCGACTTGTGCCGCCCCGGCACCCGGCGGGCGCCGTTGAGCTTGTTGGCCAGCACCGTGTACAGGATGTCGTTGACCAGGGTGGACTTGCCCGAGCCGGAGACGCCCGTGACCGCCACCAGGCAGCCCAGCGGGAACTCCACCGTCACGTCGCGCAGGTTGTGCTCGCGCGCCCCCGTCACCGTCAGCGTGCGCGCCGGGTCCACCGGGCGGCGCGCGGCGGGCACCTCGATGCGCCGCGCCCCCGACAGGTACTGCCCCGTCAGCGAGTCCGGGTTGGCCAGCAGCCCGGCCACGTCCCCGGAGTGCACCACCTGCCCGCCGCGCTCGCCGGCGCCGGGGCCGAAGTCGACCACCCAGTCGGCCACGCGCACGGTGTCCTCGTCGTGCTCGACGACGATGAGGGTGTTGCCCAGGTCCCGCAGCCGCGTCAGCGTGTCGATCAGGCGCCGGTTGTCGCGCTGGTGCAGCCCGATGCTCGGCTCGTCGAGCACGTACAGCACGCCCACCAGGCCCGAGCCGATCTGCGTGGCCAGCCGGATGCGCTGGGCTTCACCACCGGAGAGCGTGCCCGCCGGGCGGTCCAGCGAGAGGTAGTCCAGGCCCACGTCCAGCAGGAAGCCCAGCCGCGCCTGGATCTCCTTGACCACCTGCGCGGCGATCCTCTTCTCCCGCGGCGTCAGCGACACCTCGTCCAGGAACCGCGCGCACGCGTCGATGGGCAGCGCGCACACCTCCGAGATCGACCTGCCGCCCAGCTTCACCGCCAGCGAGGACGGCTTCAGCCGCGCCCCCGCGCACACCGGGCACGGCGTCTCGCGCATGTACCCCTCGTAGCGCTCCTTGCTCCAGTCGGACTCGGTCTCCTCGTGGCGGCGCTTGACGAAGGGGATGACGCCCTCGAAGCCGGTGGAGTACTGCCGCTCGCGGCCCCACCGGTTGCGGTAGCGCACCTGCACCTCGTGGTCCTTGCCGTGCAGCAGCGCGTCCTTGGCGCGCTTGGGCAGCGCCCGCCACGGGGTGTCCATCGAGAACGACAGGTCCTGCGACAGCGCCGTCATCAGGCGCTGGAAGTAGTCCGCCGACGCGCTGGCCCACGGCGCGATGGCCCCCTCGGCCAGCGAGAGGTCTTCGTCGGGCACCACCAGGTCCGCGTCCACCTCCAGCTGGGTGCCGATGCCGGTGCACTCCGGGCACGCGCCGAAGGGGGAGTTGAAGGAGAACGAGCGCGGCTCGACCTCGTCGATGTCCAGCGGGTGCTCGTTCGGGCAGGCCATCTTCTCCGAGAAGCGGCGCTCGCCCTCGGGGCCGTCCACCCCCACCAGGTCGGCCACCAGCAGCCCCCCGGAGAGCACCAGCGCCGTCTCCACCGAGTCCGTCAGGCGCCGCTTGACGCCCTCCTTGACCACCAGGCGGTCCACGACCACCTCGATGGTGTGCTTGAGCTTCTTCTGCAGCGTCGGCGGGTCCTCCAGCGGCACCACCTCGCCGTCCACGCGGGCGCGCGCGAAGCCCTTCGCCTGCAGCTCGCGGAACAGCTCCGCGTACTCGCCCTTGCGCTCGCGCACCACCGGCGCCAGCACCTGGAAGCGCGTGCCCGCCTCCAGCTCCATCAGCTGGTCCACGATCTGCTGCGGCGTCTGCCGGCCCACCGGCTCCCCGCACACCGGGCAGTGCGGGCGCCCGGCGCGCGCGAAGAGCAGGCGCAGGTAGTCGTAGACCTCGGTGATCGTGCCCACCGTCGAGCGCGGGTTGCGCGAGGTGGACTTCTGGTCGATGGACACCGCCGGCGACAGGCCCTCGATGAAGTCCACGTCCGGCTTGTCCATCTGCCCCAGGAACTGCCGCGCGTACGCCGACAGCGACTCCACGTACCGCCGCTGCCCCTCGGCGAAGATCGTGTCGAAGGCCAGCGAGGACTTGCCCGAGCCGGACAGGCCGGTGAAGACCACCAGGCTGTCGCGCGGCAGGTCCACCGAGACGTCCTTGAGGTTGTGCTCGCGCGCCCCGCGCACCACCAGGCGCTCGGAGCTGACGCGCGCGGTGGCCACCGGCCGCGTCGAGGTGCCGGCGGCGGCGCGCGCGCGTCCGGAGGTGCCGCTGGAGCGCGGGGCGCCGGAGCGGGCGGCGCCGGTGGAACCGGCAGCGCCGGCGGGAGGGGTGCGAGTGGCCACCCCCCAACCCTAGGCGCCCCCTCGGACACCGGCGCCCGGCCGACGGCGCGGGCGCCCCGCGCCGCCCAGCGGCGCGCCCCCGCACGCCCTCGCACGCCCCGGCGCGCACCGCCACGTCGTCCCCCCGCCGGGGTCGACCGATCGGCTGACGCGAGTAGTTGAAATGAACGACTACCCTGGGGGCATGCCCACCGGCGACGCACTCCTCGACCCCGCCCCCACGGGCACCCGCTGGCTCGACGAGGACGAGCAGCGCACCTGGCGCACCTTCCTGGCGGCCACCCAGCTGCTCATGGACCGCGTCGACCGCCAGCTGCAGCACGAGTCCGGCGTCGTGCACACCTACTACGAGATGCTCGTGCGCCTGTCCGAGGCCCCCGGGCGCTCCCTGCGCATGAGCGAGCTCGCCGACTCCTCCCTGTCCTCGCGCAGCCGCGTCTCGCACGCCGTCTCCCGCATGGAGGAGCGCGGCTGGATCCGGCGCGAGGCCTGCGCCACCGACGGGCGCGGCTTCAACGCCGTCCTGACCGACGCGGGCCTGCGCGCCCTGGAGGCCGCCGCCCCCGGCCACGTCGAGACAGTGCGCGAGGTGCTCCTGGACCGCCTCGACGGCGCCCAGCAGCAGCAGCTGCGCCGCATCAGCGAGACCCTCCTGGAGCACCTGACCGCCACCGGCAGCGTCTCCCCCGTGCCCCTGACGCCCCCGAGGGCCTGAGCCCCCAGCCCCGCCGGGCACCCCCGCGCCGACGGGTCGATGAGGGCGGCCCGGGCCGGCCCGCCGGCGCTCGCGGGCGGGCCCGCCCGCCCCGCTCCCCGACCCCGGGCGCGAGGGGGTCAGGGGGCAGGGGGGCGGGAGCCGCTCATGCGCCCTGCGCCGCCCGCATCCCGCGCAGCTCCTTCTTCAGGTCGCCGATCTCGTCGCGCAGCCGCGCCGCCAGCTCGAACTGCAGCTCCGCGGCCGCGGCGTGCATCTGCTCGCTCAGCTGCTGGATGAGGTCGGCCAGGTCGGACTGCGCCACCGGCGCGCGCATCGCCGGCGCCTCGCGCACCGCCGCACCGCCGCGGGAGGACGCCTTGCCCCGCGACTGCGCCCGCCCGCCACCACCGGGCGCGGACAGCAGCGCCGCCGTGTCCGCGTCCTCCCGGGCGATCAGGTCGGTGATGTCCGCGATGCGCTTGCGCAGCGGCATCGGGTCCACCCCGCGCTCGCGGTTGTACGCCACCTGCTTCTCGCGGCGCCGGTTGGTCTCCTCGATGGCCTTCTCCATCGACGGGGTGATCGTGTCGGCGTACATGTGCACCTGCCCCGACACGTTGCGCGCCGCGCGCCCGATCGTCTGGATCAGCGAGGTCGCCGAGCGCAGGAAGCCCTCCTTGTCCGCGTCCAGGATCGCCACCAGCGAGACCTCCGGCAGGTCCAGGCCCTCGCGCAGCAGGTTGATGCCCACCAGCACGTCGTACTCGCCCTGGCGCAGCTCGCGCAGCAGCTCCACCCGCCGCAGCGTGTCGATGTCCGAGTGCAGGTACCGCACCCGCACGCCCTGCTCGAGCAGGTAGTCGGTCAGGTCCTCGGCCATCTTCTTCGTCAGGGTGGTCACCAGCACCCGCTCGTCGCGCGCGGCGCGCGCACGCACCTCGTGCAGCAGGTCGTCGATCTGCCCCTTCGTCGGCTTGACGACCACCTCCGGGTCCACCAGGCCGGTGGGGCGGATGATCTGCTCGACCACGCCGTCGCCGCGCGAGAGCTCGTACGGGCCCGGGGTGGCCGACAGGTACACCGTCTGCCCCACCCGGTCCAGGAACTCCTCCCAGCGCAGCGGCCGGTTGTCCATCGCGCTGGGCAGGCGGAAGCCGAAGTCCACCAGCGTGCGCTTGCGCGAGGCGTCGCCCTCGTACATCGCCCCGATCTGCGGCACCGTCACGTGCGACTCGTCGATCACCAGCAGGAAGTCGTCGGGGAAGTAGTCCAGCAGCGTGTTCGACGCCGAGCCGGGCGCGCGGCCGTCCATGTGCCGCGAGTAGTTCTCCACCCCCGAGCAGGTGCCCACCTCGCGCAGCATCTCGACGTCGTAGGTGGTGCGCATGCGCAGGCGCTGCGCCTCCAGCAGCTTGCCCTGCTGCTCCAGCTCCGCCAGCCGCTCGGCCAGCTCCGCCTCGATGGAGGAGATCGCGCGCTCCAGGCGCTCCGGGCCGGCCACGTAGTGCGAGGCGGGGAAGATGTGGACCATCTCCTCCTCGCGCAGCACCTCACCGGTCAGCGGGTTCAGCGTGTACAGCTTGTCGATCTCGTCGCCGAAGAACTCCACGCGGATCGCGTGCTCCTCGTACTGCGGGATGATCTCCACCGTGTCGCCGCGGGCGCGGAAGGTGCCGCGCGTGAACGCCAGGTCGTTGCGCGTGTACTGCATGCCCACGAAGCTGCGCAGCAGGTCGTCGCGGTCCATGGTGTCGCCCACCTTCAGCGTCACCATGCGGTCCACGTACTCCTGCGGGGTGCCCAGGCCGTAGATGCACGAGACCGTGGCGACCACCACCACGTCGCGGCGCGTCAGCAGCGAGTTCGTCGCCGAGTGCCGCAGCCGCTCCACCTCGTCGTTGATCGAGGAGTCCTTCTCGATGTACGTGTCCGACTGCGGCACGTACGCCTCGGGCTGGTAGTAGTCGTAGTAGGAGACGAAGTACTCCACCGCGTTGTTCGGCAGCAGCTCGCGGAACTCGTTGGCCAGCTGCGCCGCCAGCGTCTTGTTCGGCGCCATCACCAGCGTGGGCCGCTGCACCTGCTCGATCAGCCACGCCGTCGTGGCCGACTTGCCGGTGCCCGTGGCGCCCAGCAGCACCACGTCCTTCTCGCCACCGCGCACCCGCCGCGCCAGCTCCGCGATGGCCGCGGGCTGGTCGCCGGAGGGGGCGAACTCGGAGACCACCTCGAAGGGCGCCACCCGGCGCTCGATGTCAGTCGTGGGCCGCATGCGGCCACTGTAGGTCCGCCCTGCGACACCAGCCCCCGCTCAGCTCCGCTCAAGCCTGCCCAGGCCTGCTCAGGCCTGCTCAGCCCTGGCCCGGCCCGGGGGGCGACCAGCCCGTGCGCTCGGCCCACTCCTCGGCGTCCCGCTCCTCGGCGTCCTGCTCGGCCTCCCGCTGCCCCGCGCCTCCCCCCGCGAGCGGCTCCCCCGCCGGCCCCGCGGCCGCCGCGCGCGCCCGGTCGCGCAGCAGCAGCGCCCGGCGCCAGGCCGGGGAGCCGTGCACCCGCACGTGCACGCGCGCCGGGCGGCCCGGGTCCGCCGAGCCGTGCACCGCCAGCGTCCCGTCCTCCCCCGCCGCGTCGCCGGCGCTCGCCGTCGCGGGCAGGCCCACCGCCGCCAGCGCCGCGGCCACCGGCGCAGCGTCCGCGGGCGCGCGCACGGCCAGCTGCACCTCCAGCACGTCGCGGGCCCACCTGCCGGGCACCGCCGTGGCCCCCACGTGCTCGGCGCCGCGACCGGCGTCGCCGGCGGCGCGGGCCGCGCGGGCGACCAGGCGCGCCGCCTGCGCCGGCCACGCCGGGTCCGGCGCCACCGCGCCGACCGGCTCGGGGGCGGCCCGCCCCTCGCGCACGCCGCGCTCGAAGGGCACGAGGCGCTCGCTCCACAGCCGCCGCACCCGCTCGGGCAACGGGTCGGGCGCCCCGAGCGGCCGGCGCGGGTTGTCCAGCACGACGTCCGCGGCGGCCAGCCGCTCGGCGTCCGGGGCCTGCGCGGCCACCCGGGCCCGCGCGTCCTGCTCGCTCGAGCCGCGCTCGGCCACCAGGCGCCGCACCCGCTCCTCCACGTCGGCGTGCACGACCACCACGAGCGCGAAGCGCGGCGCGGCACCGGTCTCCACCAGCAGCGGCACGTCCTCGACCACCACCGCGTCGGGTGCCGCGGCGGCCACCAGCTCCTCGCGCCGCGCGGCGACCAGCGGGTGCACCAGCGCGTTGAGGTCGGCGCGGGCGGCGGCGTCCGCGAACACCACGCGGCCCAGCGCCGGCCGGTCCAGGGAGCCGTCGGCGCCCAGCACGCCGGCGCCGAAGCGCTCGACCACCGCCCGCAGGCCCGGTGTACCCGGCTGCACCACCTCGCGCGCCAGCACGTCCGCGTCGACCAGGACGGCGCCGCAGCGCACCAGCTCCCGGGCCACGGTGGACTTGCCCGCGCCGATACCGCCGGTCAGGCCCACGCGCAGCACGGCGACAACGCTAGCCCAGCCGGGGCACCGGCGAACCGCGACGGCACGACCGCTCCCCCTGCAGCACCTAGGCTGTCGAGGACCCGGCGTGGACAGGAGGACGACAGCGTGGGCGATGCAGCGGTGACCCGCCGTTCAGGTTCCGCGTGCACCTGCGGCCACGCCAAGGACGTGCACGAGCACTACCGGGCCGGCAGCGACTGCGCGTTGTGCGAGTGCCCCCGCTACAGCCCGACCACGGGTCTGCGCGCCCTGCTGAGGGTCTTCACGCACCGCTGAGTGTGAGCTCACTGCTTGGGGTGCTTCAACCAAAAACGTAATTGCGTTTATAACTCGCGATAATTATCATTTACATGTGTCACAGGTGGGCTTGCCGCATCGGGTGGGCGCGTCCCGACGCGCCTGCGCCGACGCTTCCTCCACGTCGTCCAGCCGACGACTGCCGGCAGCCGCCCCCGTCAAGTGCTGCCGCGACCACCTCCCCACCTGTCCGCGTGGCCGCCGGAGAACGCGAACCCGTCGGGTGTTCGTCGGGGTCGTCCTGGCCTCTCCCCGCAATGGCAGGTGCGCTGATATGGCTGTTATTTTCATCGCGATAATCAAAACTTACGTGCGCATTTCTGGCAGCACCCCTGGCGGGTCGCGCAGGCGGCTGCTCCTAGGCGCGACCGGCGACGGGCACGGGGTGGACGGCCCGGCCGGCGATGGTCCCGAGCGGGTCGGCGAGCAGGGCGGCGAAGGCGAGCTCCGCTCCCCCGAGCAGCGTGGAGTCGCGGCCCAGCCCGGCGAGGCGGACGTCGACGTCCGCGCGCAGCGCGGGGGTGACCAGCCGGTCGAGCCAGGGCAGGACGTCCTCGGCGGTCTCCGGCCACAGGTCGCGCCACAGGCCGTCGCCGAGGAGGACGACCTGGGGGTCGAAGACGTTGTAGACGCTGGCGAGGCCGCGCGCGAACGCGCGCGAGAGCTTGTCGCGGGTGCGCCGGGAGACCACGCCGCCGGCGCGCAGCTGCTCCAGCACCCGGGCGGTGATGTCGGGGGCGTCGGGGTCCAGCCCGAACGGCTCGGCCCACGCCCCGGCCATCGCCTGGCTCTCCCAGCAGCCGCGGCTGCCGCAGTGGCAGGCCCGCCCGGCGGGGTCGACGCCGATGTGGCCGACCTCGCCGCCGAAGCCGCGGTGGCCGGTCAGCGGGTGCCCGCCGGTGAGCACTCCCCCGCCCAGCCCGTACGTGCCGCACAGGTAGACGACGTCGCTGCGGCCGACGGCGGCGCCGCGGCGGTGCTCGGCCAGCAGCCCCAGGTCGGCGTCGTTGGCCACGTCGACGGGCGGCGGTGCCGCGCCGCGGGCGGCGAGCGCACCGGTGACGAGGTCGCGCAGCGGCACCTCGCGCCAGCCCAGGTGCGGTGCGGTGGCGACCACGCCCTCGCCGGCGCGGACGGTGCCGGGCACGGCCACGGCGATGCCGGCGACGTGGTGCAGGTCTCCCCCGCACACCCGGAGCAGCGCGCCGGTGACGAGGTCGGTGACGGCCTCGGGGTCGGCCGAGGCGGGCTTGAGGTCGCTGCACCAGCGGGCCAGGACGCCGCCGCCGAGGCCGGCGCGCACGAGGCGCACCTCGTGCACGTCGACCTGAACGGCCAGCACGGAGGTCCCGCCGTCGGGCACGGGGCGCGGTCGAACCTCCAGGGAAGGGCGGCCCACGCGCCCGGGCACGAGGTCGACGGGGCGGTCCTCGACGAGCAGGCCCGCGTCGACGAGGACGCCGACGAGGCCGCCGACGGTGGAGCGGTTCAGCCCCAGCGAGCGGGTGACCTCGGCGCGGGTCGCGGCGCCCCGCTGGTGCACGAGCCCGAGGATCGCCGCGAGGTTGTGCCGGCGGACGTCCTCCTGGCCGTGCCCCCGCGGGGCGGCCGCGGTCACGGTCTAGATGGCCGCCGACGCGCGACGCCGGCGGGAGATCGCGTCGACCGCCGCGGCGAGCAGGAGCACGGCGCCCGTGACGAGGTAGTTGACGAAGGCGCTCTGGCCGAGCAGGCCCAGGCCGTTGGCGATGGTGGCGATGACCATGCCGCCGATGACGGCGTTGGAGACGCGGCCCTTGCCGCCGAAGAGGCTGGTGCCGCCGATGACGGCGGCGCCGACGCCGAGCAGCAGGGTGTTGCCGCCGCCGGAGCCGGGGGCCACGGAGTTCAGGCGCGAGGCGTCGATGACGCCGGACAGGGCCGCCAGCGTGGAGCCGATCATGAAGACGGACATGCGGATGCCGCGCACCGAGATGCCGGCGCGGCGCGCGGCCTCGGGGTTGCCGCCGACGGCGTAGACGTGGCGGCCGTAGGCGGTGCGCCCGAGCACGAGGGTGAGCACGACGAGCAGGGCGGCGATGACGGGCACGGAGTACGGGATGCCGGCGAGCACGATGCTGGGCACGCGCGCGCGGTTCTGCGACAGGATCGCGGTCAGCACGAGCAGCACGACGGCGACGGCGACCACGCGCAGGGCGACCAGGCCGATGTTGTCGCGGGTCAGGCCGCGGCGGCGCTGCCCGGCCCAGCGGCCGAAGCTGACGGCGGCGTAGGCCAGCGAGGTGCCCACGGCGAGGACCCAGCCCAGCCACACCGGCACGTTCTCGTTGGCGATGGCGATGACGACCGGGTCGCGCACCGCGATGGTGCCGCCCTCCCCGATCAGCCACAGGGTGATGCCCTGCACGCCGAGGAAGAAGGCGAGGGTGACGACGAAGGACGGGATCCCGATGCGCGAGACGAGCAGGCCGATGAGGGTGCCGATGACCAGGCCGGTGAGCAGCGCGCCGAGCAGCCCGGCGTACCAGGGCCAGCCCTGGTCGCGGAAGATCAGGGCCATGACGGCCGCTGCGGCACCGCCGGCCACGCCGGCGGACAGGTCGATGTCGCCGAGCAGGAGCACGAACGTCAGGCCCATGGCCAGCACGATGATGCTGGAGGCCTGCACCAGCAGGTTGGCGATGTTGCCGGGGGTGGGGAAGGTGTCCGGGCGCAGCGCGGAGAAGAGCAGGAAGAGCACGACCAGGCCCAGGACGGCGGGCAGGGAACCGATGTCCCCGCCGCGCAGCCGGGCCAGGTAGGCGCGCACGCCCTCGCCGAAACCGGGTTCGGCCGGCGGTTGCGCCAGGGGGCTGGCGGTGGCGGTGGCGCGGGTCAGGTCGCGGATGCGCTCGGCCTCGCTGCGCGCCTCGGCGGGGGCGGTCGGGGAGGCGGTGGAAGCGGTGGAGGCCGCGGTGGCGCCGGCGTCCTCGCCGTGCGCGGCGGCGCGGGGTTCGCTGGGGGAGGTCATGGTCCTTGCCTCAGACGGTCGCGGAGACGGTGGAGGGGGCCAGGCCGAGCTCGCCGGAGCGGCCCGCGGTGATGAGCTCGACCACCTGGCTGCTGGTGACGTCGCGCGTGCGCACGGTGGCGGCGGAGCGCCCGAGGTAGAGGGCGGTGATGTTGTCCGCGACCTCGAAGACGTCGTTGAGGTTGTGCGAGATGAGCACGACGCCCAGGCCGTTGTCGGCCAGCCGCCGCACCAGGTCGAGCACCTGGCGGGTCTGGGCCACGCCCAGGGCCGCGGTGGGCTCGTCGAGCAGGACGACCTTGGAGTTCCACAGGACGGCCTTGGCGATGGCGACCGTCTGGCGCTGGCCGCCGGACAGGCTGGAGACGAGCTGGCGCACGGAGCGCACGGTGCGCACCGACAGGCTCGCCAGGGTCTGGCGGGCCATCTCCTCCATGGTGGGCTCGTCCAGCAGGACCCCGCGGCGCTTCTCGCGGCCGAGGAACATGTTCTGGACGATGTCGAGGTTGTCGCACAGCGCGAGGTCCTGGTAGACGACCTCGATGCCGAGGGCGGCGGTGTCCTTGGGGCCGTGCACGGTGACGGGGCGGCCCTCGAAGACGTAGTCGCCGGCGTCGGTGGTGTAGATGCCGGCGATGCACTTGACGAGGGTGGACTTGCCGGCGCCGTTGTCGCCCACCAGGGCGGTCACCTCGCCGGCGCGCACGTCGAGGTCGACGCCGTGCAGCACCTGCACGGCGCCGAAGCTCTTGTCGATGCCGCGCAGGGACAGCAGCGGGGTCCCCTCCGCGGGGGTGGTCTGGGTCATGGTTCCTCCTCCGGGCACCGCCGGGGGGTTCGGCGCCGCCGGGTCCGCGCGCGTGCGGCGCGGACCCGGCGGCGCGGCGGGGGTCAGGAGATGCCGAGCTCGGTGCAGGCGGCGGCGAACTCGCCGGTGCACAGGTCGGCGGCGCTGACGAAGCCGTCGTCGACCACGGTCTTGACGCTGTCGCGGAAGATCGCCTGGGGCTCGAGCAGGATGGAGGCCACGTCGCGCCCGCCCTCGTCGTCGCGCACGGTGCCGGTGGTCTCGGGCTCCTCGCCGTTGACCAGGGCGATGGCGACCTCGGCCAGGGCGTTGGCCTCGTCGGCGACCGGCTTGTAGACGGTCATGCACTGGCTGCCGGCGAGGATGTTCTGCAGGCCCTGCGTGGTGGCGTCCTGGCCGGTCACGGGCACCTGGCCGGCGCGGCCGTTGCGGGCGAGGATGGAGATGGCGGCGTTGCCCAGGCCGTCGTTGGCGGCCAGCACGCCGTCGACGGCGCCGCCCTGCTGGGTGAGGATCTGCTCGAAGATGGTGGCGGCCTGCTGGTTGTCCCAGTCCGGCACGGCCTGCTCGGCGACGACGGTGTAGTCCGAGACCGCGTCCAGGACGCTGTGCGCGCCCTGGGAGAAGAGGGTCGCGTTGTTGTCGTCGGGCGAGCCGTTGAGGTAGACGATGTTCTTCGGCCCGGCGCCCAGGCACTGCTGCAGGCCCTGGCCCTGGAGCTCGCCGACGCGGGTGTTGTCGAAGGAGATGTAGTACTCGGCGTTGCCGCCCAGCGTCAGGCGGTCGTAGTCGATGGTCTGCACGCCGGCCTGGTCGGCGCGGGCTTGGATGGCCGCGCCGGAGGCGGAGTCGAGGTTGGCGATGGCCAGCACCGCGACGCCCTGGGTGATCATCTGGTCGGCGATGGTCTGCATCCGGCTGGCGTCGCCCTGGGCGTTCTGGATGTCGACCTCGACGCCGGCG
Organism: Kineococcus gypseus; assembly: GCF_050871305.1. Lineage (NCBI taxonomy): Bacteria > Bacillati > Actinomycetota > Actinomycetes > Kineosporiales > Kineosporiaceae > Kineococcus > Kineococcus gypseus. Next base: position 27,132 of record NZ_JBJLRD010000055.1, read on the forward strand.
TCGTCGAAGGCCTGCTGCAGCAGCGGGCGGTCGAAGGACTCCCAGCGCACCGAGGACTCGGTGTCGGGCAGGATCACGCCGACCTGGGGGCCGTCGGACCCGCCGGAGGTCTCCCCCGGGGAGGAGCCGCCGCCCTCGCTGCCGCAGGCGGAGGTGAGCAGGACGGCCGCCACGCCGGTGGCCGCCAGGGCGGTGAGTCGCACGCGCATGGATGCTCCTTCGCATCTGCCGGGGGCCGCAGCGCCCCCGGACGTATGTTGTGCGCGCCAACATATAGCTCGGCGCCCCGTGCGCCAGGCCTCGTGACCATCCTGTGACGTGAGCGTGGCGCGGGCGACGCCGTGCGCAGCCCCCCGGACGCGCCAGGGGCCCGACCGGTCCTGCCGGTCGGGCCCCCTCGGGTGGTGCGGGTCAGCGCACGCCGCTGCGGCGCTTGTTGTAGACGTCGAAGGCGACCGCCAGCAGCAGCACCAGGCCCTTGATGACCTGCTGCAGGGACTGGTCGACGTTCAGCAGCTGCATGCCGTTGGAGATGACGCCCACGAGCAGACCGCCGACCATCGCGCCGGTGATGCGGCCGACACCGCCGGTGACCGCCGCGCCGCCGATGAAGGCCGCCGCGATGGCGTCCAGCTCGAAGCTGTTGCCGGCGCCGGGCTGGGCGCCGTTGGAGCGCGAGGAGAAGATGATGCCGGCCACCGCGGCCAGGAAGCCCATGTTGACGAAGATCCAGAAGTTGACCCTCCGGACGTTCACGCCGGAGAGCTGGGCGGCGGCCAGGTTGCCGCCGATGGCGTAGACCTGGCGGCCGAAGACGGTGGAGCGGGTGACGACGGAGTACACCAGGATCAGCACGGCCAGGATGATCAGCACGACGGGCAGGCCGCGGCTGTTGGCCAGCTGCCAGGCGAAGGCCATGACGACCGCGGCCACGGCCACGATCTTCAGCACGAACAGCGGCATCGCGTCGACGACCTGCTGGTAGCGCACGCGGGCGATGCGGGTGCGCACCTGGCTGACGGCGTAGCCCAGGACGGCCAGCGCGGCGATGAGCAGGGTGAAGGCGTCGTAGCCGTAGCCGCCGAGCAGGCCGTTGAGGAAGCCGGTGGCGATGTTGCCGTACTGCTCCGGGAAGGGCGAGAGCGAGACGTTGTCGAGCACGTAGTAGGTCAGGCCGCGGAAGAGCAGCATGCCGGCGAGGGTGACGATGAACGCCGGGATGCCGATGAAGGCGACCCAGAAGCCCTGCCAGGCGCCGATGGCCAGCCCGACGCCCAGGGCGGCGAGCACGCCGACCCACCATGGGCGCCCGGAGCCGATGACGAGCTGCGCGGAGACGGCGCCCGTCAGCGCGACCACCGACCCCACGGACAGGTCGATGTGGCCGGCGACGATGACGATGAGCATGCCGATCGCCAGCACCAGCACGTACGAGTACTGCAGCACGATGTTGGTGATGTTGTTCGGGCTCAGGGACAGGCCGTCGGTGAGCACCGCGAACAGCAGGACGACGACCACGAAGGCGATGTAGATGCCGCTCTCGCGCAGGTTCTGCGTGATGGCGACCAGCGGGTTCGCGCTGCCCGTGCGGGGTGCGGGGCTGCCCGCGGGGCCGGTGGCGGTGCCGCGCGCACCGCCCTTGACGAGATCGCCGATGCCGCTCATGCGGAGTGCTCCTGGTTGTCGTCGGGGGTGTGGGCGGCGGCGGGGGCCGCCGCGGCGGTGGGGCCGGCGGGCGCCCGCGCGCCGGCCTTTGTCAAAATGGCCAAAAACACCACCACCCTGGCCACGCCCACCCCCCCCAGACAC
>NZ_JBJLRD010000056.1:0-27069 GCF_050871305.1 Kineococcus gypseus
CCCGGGCCCCCACCGGGCGGGGGGGGGGGGGGGGGGGGGGGGGTGGGGGGGGGGGGGGGGGGCGCCCGGGCGGGTCCCCGTCCGCGCCCCGCGGCCGGGGGACCGGGCCGCGGGGGAGCTCAGGCGTCCTCACCGGCACCGCCGGCGGGGGTCGCGGTGCCCGGGGCGTCGCCCTCGGCGCGCCCGCGCGAGACCCCGGCCTGGAAGCCGGAGAGCATCGAGCGGACGTCGGCCGGGGCGCGGCGCTGGCGGGCGGCCGCCGGGCGGGCCGGGGCGGGCTTGGCCGCCGCCGGCGTGGCACCGGCCTGGCGGCGCACCAGCGGCGCCGAACCGGTGCCCACGGCCGGGGTGAAGCCCTGGCCGTCGGTGAGGGCGGAGAGGGCCTCTGCGGCCAGCGCGTTGCGCTGGCGCAGGGTGTCGCCGACCGTGCGCGGCGCGGGCTGCGCCGGCACGGGCTGCGCCGGGACGGCCTCGGCCGGGACGGCCGCGGGCTGCGCCGGGGCGGCGACGGGGGCGCCGGCCGCGCCGCGCACCGGCAGCGCCGGGGCGGGGCGGGCGGGCTCGGCGGGCGCGGACGGCTGGGCCGGGGAGACCTGGACCGGCTGGGCCTGCGGCTCCTCGGCCGGGGCGGCCGGGGCCTGCTCGCCGCCCGCGGGCTCCGCCGGGCGGCGGCGGGAGGTCCAGAAGGCCTCCGCCGCGGTCTTCGGCGGGGTCGCGGACTCGCGCACGGCGCGGGGCTTGCGCCCCCCGCGCGGCAGGATGTCCTGCGCCGCGGCCAGCGGGGCCGGGACCTCGGCGCGGCGCTCGCGCCGGGGCATGGCGGCCGGTGCGCCCGCCGCGGGCGGCACGACCGGCGGCTGCCAGGTCGGCTCGGCCTCGGGGGCCGGCGCGGCCGCCGGCACCGCCGCGGCCTCGGGGGCCGCGCTGCGGGCGGCGCGCTCCTCCTCGGCGCCGGCGCCGCGGGTGGGCTTGCGGCGCGTGGGCAGGGTGCGGCCGGGGCGGGTGGTGTCCGGCACGGTGGCGCCGACGCCGGACTCGGCCGCGGCGCGCGCCGCGGACTCCTCCAGCGTGGCCGACAGCGCGTCGCCGAGGCCGCCGGCGGCCAGCGGGTTGGCCACGATCGAGGACGGCCCGGCGGTCGCGGCGGGCGCGGCCGGTGCGGCCGGCAGGGCCGCGGCGGCGGCCGGCTCGGCGGCCGGCTCGGCGGCCGGCTCGGCGGCCGGCAGGGACGGGACCGCGTCGTGCAGGGCCAGCTCGGGCTCCCCGGCCGCCACGCTGCCGGGGGTGAACACCGAGGGGCCCAGCTGCAGGACGACCGTGGTGCCCTCGCCCTCGGCGGAGCGGAAGTCGACGTCCAGGTCGAGGCGGCCGGCGAGGCGGCCGACGACGTGGAAGCCCAGGCGCTGGGCGCCGACGAACTCGCTGGCGCGGCTGCCGGTGATGCGCTCGCGGGCGGCGCGCACCTCCTCCTCGTCCATGCCGATGCCGGTGTCGGTGATGGTCACCTCGACGCCGCGCGGGCCCTCGACGGTGGCCACGACGACGCGCGTGCCGGGGTCGGAGAAGTTGGTGGCGTTCTCCAGCAGCTCGGCGAGCAGGTGCGACAGCGACAGCGCCAGGTGGCCCACGACCGGCGGGTCCACCTGCAGGGACAGGTCCACGCGGCCGTAGTGCTCGATCTCGCCGGCGGCGGTGCGGATGACGTCCGACAGCGGCAGCGGGCGGCGCAGGCGGCGGCCGGTGTTGATGCCGGCCAGGACGAGCAGGGACTCGGCGTTGCGCCGCATCCGGGTGGCCAGGTGGTCGAGGGTGAAGAGGTCCTCGAGGGTGTCGGGGTTCTCCTCGGTGCGCTCCAGCTGGTCCAGGAAGGACAGCTGGCGGGCCAGCAGGGCCTGGTCGCGGCGGGCGACGTTGATGAACATCTCGGCGATGGAGGCGCGCAGGGCGGCCTGCTCGCCGGCGATGCGGAACGTCGTCTCGTTGAGGTCGTTGATGACGTGGGCGACGCGGCCGACCTCGTCGGTGCTGGTCACCGGCAGCGGGGTGAACTCCACGCCGGGGCCCTCGCCGGGGGTCTGCATGCGCTCGACCATGCGGGGCAGCTCGTCGCGCACCTCGGCGGCGGCGACCGCCAGGCGCGAGAGGCGGCCGGTGACGCTGCGGGCCACCAGGACGGCGATCGCGACGACGGCCAGGACGAGGGCGACGAGCAGGGCGGTGCCGACGACCGTGGCGGTGCGGGCCGCGTCGGCGGCCTCGCCGGCCTCCTCGGCCAGCTCGCGGGCGGAGTCGGCGGCCTTGACGCCGTACAGCTCCACCAGCACGTCGGAGGCGGTGGTGAAGGTGCCCAGGCCGACCTCGGCGCCGGGGGCGCCGGCGGTCAGGGCGGCGACGGTGCGGGCGACCTCGTCGCGGGAGGCGGCGTTGGCCTCCAGCGCCTCGTCGAGCTCGCCGAGCTCCTCGGCGTTCTCCGACAGGCGCAGCTGCTCGTCGTGGACCTCGACCTCCACGACGGCGTGCGTCAGCTGCTCGCGGGCGAGCGCGGTGTCGGCGTCGCGGGCGACGAGCAGCGCGGCCACCTGCTGGTGGCTGACGGCGTCGGCCAGCTGCTGGGTGACGCCGAAGTTGTGCAGCAGCAGGGCCAGGTCGCGGTCGGCGGCGTCGGCGGCGATGGCCAGCGACACGTCGCTGAAGCGCTCGGTGAAGCCGCTGTAGCGGGCGACGGCCTCGCCGGCGCCGATCTGGCGGGCGTCGACGGCCGCGCGCAGGGCGGGCAGCTCCTGCTGGGCGACGACGCCCAGGGCGGAGACGGCGGCGCCGGGGGCGCCCTCGGTGATGTTGACGCCCGACTCGGCGGCGGCGGCGTAGGCGGCGCGGCTGGCGCGGTCCTGCTCCTCGCGCACCTGCTCCAGCTGCGTCCTGGTGCCCGGGAAGCCGTCGAGCAGCCACTGCGCCGTGAGCAGCCGCTCGCGCTGCAGGGTGCTCAGGGACCCGGAGACCAGCTCGGCGTCCTGCGCGTAGGCGGCCAGCGCGGCGGTCTGGCGCCCCTCGGCGACGATGCGCAGGTTCAGCGCCGTCGACGTCCCGAGCAGGGCGACGAGCGGCACGGCCAGGAGAGCGAGCAGCTTGGCTCTGATGCTCAGGTTCCGCAGCATGTCAACCTTCCGTAAGCGGTGGTGAGCGGTGAGGGAGCTCACCGGTGCTCGAGCAGGACGTCGGGGAGTGCATCGGGCCGCACCGACCCGGGCGTGAGCGGCCGGACGTGCGTGCCACCCGTACGGCCCATCGGCTGCACGGCGTGTCGACTGGAGGTGGACGGTGGGACTCGTTCCAGCACCCGGGGGCGGGGGCGCCGCCGCGGGGGTGGTGCTCGTGCTCGCCGGCGGCGGCGGCACCCGCTTCGCCGCACGCACCGCGGGCGCGGACAAGCTGGGCGCGGCGCTGGGCGGCACGGACGTGCTCGGGCACCTGCTGGCCGCGCTGGTGCCGCGCTGGCCGGTGCTGCTGGTGGGCCCGCGGCCGGTGGCGGGGGTGCCGGCGGTGCGCGAGGACCCGCCCGGCGGCGGCCCGCTGGCCGCCTTCGCCGCGGGCCTGGCCGCGCTGGACGCGCACCCGTCCCCGCTCCCGGGCCTGGACCGCGAGGCGCCGGTGGTGCTGCTGGGCGGGGACCAGCCGTTCGCGGCGGCGGCGGTGCCGCGGCTGCTGGCGGCGCTGGCCGGCGGCGCGGACGCGGCGGTGGGCGTGGACGCCTCGGGCCGCCGCCAGCCGCTGCTGTCGGCGCACCGGCGCGCGCACGCGCGCGCCGTGCTGGCGGCGCTGCCGCAGGTGGCGGGTCGCCCGGTGCGCGAGCTGCTCGGGCACGGCGCGCGGGTGGTGCAGGTGCCCGTCGGCGAGCGCGAGCACCTCGACGTGGACGTGCCCGAGGACCTCGCCCGGGCCCGCGCGCTGCTGGCCGGCGGTCCGGGGGCGGGCGGCGCGCCCGGCACGTAGTGTCGCCGCGTGCGCGCCGTGGTCGTGGAGGAGCCGGGGGGCCCGCGGGTCCTGCGCGAGGTGGAGCTGCCGGACCCGCGGCCGGGCCCGGGCGAGGTGCTCGTGCGGGTGGCCGCCGCGGGCGTCAACCGCGCCGACGTCATGCAGCGGCAGGGCCGCTACCCCGCCCCGCCGGGCGCGCCCGAGCACCCGGGCCTGGAGGTCTCCGGCTGGGTGCAGGCCCTGGGCGAGGGCGTGGCCGGCTGGGCGGTGGGCGAGCCGGTGTGCGCCCTGCTGGGCGGCGGCGGGTACGCGGAGCTGGTCGCGGTGCCGGCCGGGCAGCTGCTGCCGGTGCCCGCGGGCGTGGACGTGGTGGACGCCGCGGCGCTGCCGGAGGTGTCCGCGACGGTGTGGTCCAACGTCTTCACCCTGGCCGGGCTGCGCCCGGGCGAGCTGCTGCTCGTGCACGGCGGCTCCAGCGGCATCGGCACGATGGCGGTGCAGCTGGCGCGCGCGGTGGGCGCGCGGGTGGCGGTGACGGCCGGCTCGCCGGCCAAGCTGGCGGCGTGCGAGCGGCTGGGCGCGCAGCTGGGCGTGGACTACCACCGCGAGGACTTCGTCGCGGCCGTGCGCGCGTTCGAGCCGGCCGGCGCCGACGTCGTCCTCGACGTGGTCGGCGGGCCGTACCTGGCGCGCAACGTCGACGTGCTGGCCACCGGCGGGCGGCTGGTCGTCATCGGCGTGCAGGGCGGCGCGCGCGCCGAGCTGGACCTGGGGGTGCTGCTGGCCAAGCGCGCCTCGGTGCACGCCACGACGCTGCGGGCGCGCCCGGCGGCGGAGAAGGCCGCCGTGGTCGCCGGCGTGCGCGACCACGTGTGGCCGCTGGTGGCCGACGGCGCGGTGCGCCCGGTGGTGCACGAGCGCTTCGCGCTGGGCGACGCCGCGCGCGCGCACGAGGTGCTGGAGTCCTCCGCGCACGTGGGCAAGCTGCTGCTGACCACCGGCGCGCGGGCGCCGGGCGCGTGACGCCGCAGGAGCTGGCGGACCGCTTCCCGCCGCAGGTGCTGCGCGACTACGCGCTCGTGGCCGACGGCGCGCGCGGGGCGGTGGTGGGCCCGCGCGGGGCCGTGGCGTGGATGTGCGCGCCGGACTGGCACGACGACGCGGTGCTGGCCTCGCTGCTGGGCGGGCGCGGCGTCTTCGCCGTCACCCCCACGCACCCCTTCGTGTGGGGCGGGCACTACGAGGAGGGCACGCTCGTCTTCCGCCACCGCTGGACCAGCCGCGGCGACGGCACGATCGAGTGCCGCGACGCGATGGCGATGCCCAGCGACCCGCACCGGGCCGTGCTGCTGCGGCAGGTGCGCGCCGCGGAGGGCGACGCGGAGGTGGAGGTGGTGCTGGACCTGCGCGCCCGCTTCGGCACCCGCGCGCTGCGCGGGCTGCGCCGCGGCGACGACGGCCGCTGGACGGCGCGCACGGACGGGCTCCACGTGCGCCTGTCGGGGCTGGCCGACGCCGACGTCGACGACGGGGTGCTCACCGGCCGGCTGCGGGTGCCCGCCGGCGGGCGGCACGACCTCGTGCTGGAGGTCTCCGACGAGGCCCTGCCCGCCCCGGTGGACCCCGAGCACGCCTGGACGTCCACGCTGCACACCTGGCGCTCGGCGGTGCCGGACATCGCGCACTCGGTGGCGCCGGCGGAGGCGCGGCACTCCTACGCGGTGGTGCGCGGGCTGACCTCGGACTCCGGCGGGATGGTGGCGGCGGCGACGATGTCGCTGCCCGAGCACGCCGAGAACGGCCGCAGCTACGACTACCGCTACGCGTGGGTGCGCGACCAGTGCTACGCGGGGCTGGCGATGGCCGCGTGCGGCGGCCCGTACCCGCTCTTCGACACGCTCGTGGCGTTCGTGGTGCAGCGGGTGCTCGCCGACGGCCCGGCGCTGCGCCCGGCGTACACCGTGCACGGGCGCCAGGTGCCCGACGAGCGCGGCACCGGGCTGCCCGGCTACCCGGGCGGGTGGGACGTGGCCGGCAACCACGTGCGCGACCAGTTCCAGCTCGACGTGTTCGGCACCGTGCTGCAGCTGCTGGCCGCCGCGATCGAGCACGAGCGCCTGGACGCCGACGGCTGGCGCGCCGTGGAGGTGGCCGTCTCCGCGATCGAGCGGCGCTGGCGCGAGCCCGAGGCGGGCATCTGGGAGCTGCAGGCGGACTGGTGGGCGCACTCGCGCCTGGAGTGCGTGGCGGGGCTGCGCCGCGTCGCGGCGGTGTGCCCCCCGGCGAGCGCGGTGCGCGCGGCCACCCTGGCGGACGCGGTGCTCGCGGAGACCTCGCGGCGGTGCCTGCACCCGGACGAGGGGCGCTGGCAGCGCAGCCCGGGCCAGCCGGGCGTGGACGCGGCGCTGCTGCGCCCGGCGCTGCACGGCGCGACGCCGCTGGACGACCCGCGCCAGCGCGCCACCCTGGCGGCGGTGCGGCGCGACCTCGTCGACGACCACTACGTGTACCGCTACTCCCCCGACTCGATGCCGCTGGGCTCGACCGAGGGCGCGTTCCTGCTGTGCGGGTTCCTGCTGGCCGAGGCGCTGCACGCCGACGGGCAGGAGGTGGAGGCGTTCCGGTTCTTCGAGCGCAACCGGGCCGCGTGCGGGCCGGCGGCGCTGCTGGCGGAGGAGTGGGACGTCTCCCAGCGCCAGCTGCGCGGGAACCTGCCCCAGGCGTTCGTGCACGCCGCGCTGCTGCACAGCTCCGTGGCGCTGGGCACCTGAGGAGGCCACGTCCACCGGGGACGGGACGGCCCCCGCGGCCGTGCACGGGGCACGGTCGCGGGGGCCCGGGGGTCACTCGCCCTGCTGCTCGCCCTGCTCGGCGGACTGCTGGGCGGACCGCTCGGCCTGCTGCTCGCCGGCCTCGACGGCCTGCGGGGCCGCGGTGGCCACGGCGATGCGGGTCGGCTGCGCGGTGGTGTGCGCACCGGCGACGCGCACGGTGAGCACGCCGGCCTCGTAGGCCGCGCTCACCGCGTCGGCGCCCACGTGCGCCGGCAGGGCGAAGGAGCGGCGGAAGCTGCCGTAGCGGACCTCGCTGCGGCCGCGCTGGGCGTCGGTGCGGGAGTCCTTGCGCTCGCCGCGCACGACGAGGCGGTCGCCGTCGACCTCCACGGCGACGTCCTCGAGGGCCACGCCGGGCAGCTCGAGGCGCACCAGGGCGTCGTCACCGTCGCGGACGACCTCGGCGGTGGGCACGAAGCCCGCGGTGCGCGCGGTGCCCACGGTGCCCGCCGGGGCGAGCGGGCCGAAGGCGCGGCGCACGAAGCTGTCGAACTGCGCGTCGAAGGCCGCCTCGAACGGGGTGCGGCGGTCCCACACGGAGAGGGTGTTCACGGCTGTCCTCCTGGACTGTCCACGGCGCCCGGGTCGAGCGCCTTCGACTCACCCAACCTGAGCGGGACTCGCTCAATTCCGGGTTCGCCCACGGCGAAGGGCGCGCCGGGACGTGCGGGGGCAGGATCGGCGCATGGACTACGTGAAGCTCGGATCCACCGGCCTGGAGGTCTCGCGCCTCTGCCTGGGCTGCATGAGCTACGGCGACCCCGAGCGCGGCGGGCACCCCTGGACGCTGCCGCAGGAGGAGAGCGCGCCCTTCCTGCGCCGCGCCTTCGACGCGGGGGTGAACTTCTTCGACACCGCCAACGTCTACTCCAACGGCTCCAGCGAGGAGATCCTCGGCGAAGCGCTGCTCAAGCACGTGCCGCGCGAGGAGGTCGTCGTGGCCACGAAGGTGCACGGGCGCATGCGCCCGGGCCCCAACGGCGCGGGCCTGTCGCGCCAGGCGGTCCTCACCGAGATCGACAACTCCCTGCGCCGCCTGGGCACCGACCACGTCGACCTCTACCAGATCCACCGCTGGGACCCCACGACGCCGGTCGAGGAGACGCTGGAGGCGCTGGACGACGTGGTGCGCGCCGGCAAGGTGCGCTACCTGGGCGCCTCCTCGATGTGGGCGTGGCAGTTCGCCAAGGCCCTGCACCTGCAGGACGTCAACGGCTGGGCCCGCTTCGTCAGCATGCAGGACCACTACAACCTCCTCTACCGCGAGGAGGAGCGCGAGATGCTGCCGCTGTGCGCGGACGAGGGCGTCGGGGTCATCCCCTGGAGCCCGCTGGCGCGCGGCAAGCTGACCCGCGACTGGGACGCGGCGACGAACCGCTCCGAGAAGGACGAGTTCGGCAAGACGCTGTACCGCGACTCCGACGAGCGGATCGTCGAGGCGGTGGCGCGCGTGGCCGAGCGGCGCGGGGTGCCGCGCGCGCAGGTGGCGCTGGCGTGGGTGGCGCGCAACCCCGTCGTGGTCGCCCCGATCGTCGGCGCGACCAAGCCGCACCACCTCGACGACGCCCTGGCGGCGCTGGAGCTGGAGCTGAGCGACGAGGAGGTCGCCGAGCTGGAGGCGCCCTACGAGCCGCACGAGGTCGTCGGGTTCTGAGCCGCCGCGCCGGCCGGCCCCGCGGGACCGGCCGGCGCGCTCAGCCGAGCCGCGCCCCGCGGGCGGCGTCGACCTCGTGGACGACCTCCAGGCCGTCCTCCTCGTCCCACTGCTCCCCCACCCGCACGAAGCCGTACTGCGAGGCCAGGTTCCACGAGGCGGTGTTGTCCGGGGAGATGCTCACGCGCACGGTGCGCACGCCCGGCTCCTCGGCCGCGCGGCGCAGCAGCGCCTCCAGCGCGGCGCGCGCGTAGCCGCGGCGGCGCTGCGCGGGGTCGACGGCGTAGCCGACCTCCACCGTGCCGGTGGCGTCCGGGGGACCGTGGTACCCCGCCCGCCCGACGGCCAGGCGCCGGTCCTCGTCCCAGACGACGCCGGTGACCCACCCGGCGCTGGTGGGGTCCTCGCGCACCTGGTCGCGCCGGATCCGCCACACCCCCCGCCAGGAGGGGTCGACGAAGGCCGGGCCCAGCGGCACGGGGCTGGCCGCCTCGGCCGCCGCGAGGTCGCCCTCGGCCAGGGCGGCGAAGACCGGCTCGCTCAGGTGCACGACGCGCACGCGCGGCCGGGCGGGGCTCTGCTCGTCGGGGGCCACGCGGGCATGGTGGCAGGTGCCGGCCGGGCACGGCGCTCACGCCAGGCGCAGCACCTCGCGCGCCAGCTCGGCGTGGGTGACGAGCGTGGAGACCAGGCCGCTGCGCAGCACGGCGGTGGTGGCCGGCGCGCGCACGCCCGCCGCCCCGGTGGACATGGCCACCACCTCGCCGGTGCGGCGCAGCTGCTCGCCGGTGACGCCGACGACGCGGTCGGCCAGACCGGGGACCTCGGCGCCGTCGGCGCCCAGCAGCACGCCGGTGATCTCGGCGACGACACCGGCGCGCGTCAGGCGCTCGCCGGTGCCGGCGTCCAGGGAGTCCAGCGCGGTGGACTCCCCGGGCAGCCAGGCGCCGATGGAGACGACGGCGCGGGTGAGGGTGTCCAGCTCGGCCAGCGCGCGCGCGATCTCGGGCTGGCAGCGCAGGCTGTCGGCGGTGGCGGCCTCGGGGACCGCCAGCGGGGCGTAGAACGTCGCCGCGGTCGAGGCGGTCGCCTCGGCCGCGCGGCGCACGAGGTCCACGGCGCTGCCCTCGACGTCCGGGCGCGGCAGCGCCCCGGCGAGCTGGACGAACCGCGAGCGCAGCGGCGCGGACAGCGCCGAGACCAGCGCCGAGACCGTGCGGCCCCAGGCCAGGCCCACGACGTCCTCGGGCAGGACGGTCTCCTCCAGCAGCCCGGCGGTGAACTGGGCGACGACGCGGCGCTGGGCGGGCACGGACTCGCCCTCGGCGCGCAGGACGTAGGCGGCGCGCAGCCCGAAGCGGGCGCGCAGCACCTCGCCCAGCTCGCCGTCGAGCGAGGGCGGCACCAGGACGCGGATCTGCACCAGCCCGGCCTCCTGGGCGGCGGCGAGCAGCCGGGCCACCTTGAACCTGCTGATGCCGAGGTCCTCGGCGATGTCGACCTTGGTGCGCCCCTCGAGGTGGAAGCGGCGGGCGACGTCGGCGGCCAGCGCCAGCCCGCTCGCGCTCACCCCCCGCGCCAGGGCTCTCGCCATGTGCCCCTCCTCGCCGTCCGCCCCACCCCCGGGGACCGTACCCGCCGGTTGACAGGCGTGAGCTCGGAGCGCCACTATCGCACAATTGAGGCTGCACCGCTCATATGAGCGCGAAGGGGTACCCACCGCCGGCCCGCACCCGGAGCCGGCCGGGAGTTGTCGACGAGGACACGGAGGGCACGATGGGCGGACGTCACACGCGGCGGTCGGCACTGGCGGCGGCGCTGAGCGGAGCGCTGCTGGTGGCCGGCTGCTCGGGAGCCGGCGGCGGCGGGGGCGGTGGGGGCGCCGGCGGCGGGGGTGAGGACGGCGGTGACCGCAGCATCAACGTCATCATGGTCAACAACCCGCAGATGGTGGACCTGCAGAGCCTGACCGAGGAGCACTTCACCGCCGAGACCGGCATCACGGTGAACTTCACCGTCCTGCCGGAGAACGACGTGCGCGACCGCATCACCCAGGAGTTCACCAGCCAGGCCGGCCAGTACGACGTCGCCTCGATCTCCAACTACGAGGTGCCGTTCTACTCGGAGAACGGCTGGCTGGCGTCGCTGGACGACTACGTCTCCGAGGACACCGAGTTCGACCAGGACGACATCCTCGAGCCGATCGCGGCCGGGCTGACCGGCGCGGACGGCTCCGTGTACGCCGAGCCGTTCTACGGCGAGTCCTCGTTCCTGATGTACCGGCGCGACGTCTTCGAGCAGGCGGGCCTGACCGTGCCGGCCAACCCGACGTGGCAGGAGGTGGCCGACCTGGCCGCCCGCGTCGACAACGTCCAGCCGGGCATGCGCGGCATCTGCCTGCGCGGCCAGCCCGGCTGGGGCCAGGTCTTCGCCCCGCTGACCACCGTGGTCAACACCTTCGGCGGCACCTGGTTCGACGAGGACTGGAACGCGCAGGTGAACTCCCCCGAGTTCACCGAGGCGACGCAGTTCTACGTGGACCTGGTGCGCACCCACGGCGAGGCCGGCGCCCCGCAGGCCGGCTTCACCGAGTGCCTGAACAACATGACCCAGGGCAACGTGGCCATGTGGTACGACGCCACCTCCGCGGCCGGCTCGCTGGAGGCGGAGGGCTCGCCGGTGGCAGGCAAGATCGGCTACGCGCAGGCCCCGGTCGTCGAGACGGACTCCTCGGGCTGGCTGTACTCGTGGGCCTGGGGCGTCCAGGAGGCCTCGCAGAACAAGGACGACGCCTGGGAGTTCATCTCCTGGGCCTCCAGCCAGGGCTACGAGGAGCTGGTGGGCGCGGAGCTGGGCTGGCCGCGCGTGCCCGCCGGCAAGCGCACCAGCACCTACGAGAACCCCGACTACCAGGCGCAGGCCGGGCCCTTCTACCAGGCCACGCAGGAGGCCATCAACGCCGCCGACCCCAACGACCCGGGCGTGCAGCCCCGGCCCGCCCCCGGCATCCAGTTCGTCGCCATCCCGGAGTTCGCCGCGATGGCCACGGAGGTCTCGTAGTACGTCAGCTCCGCGATCGCCGGGCAGACCACCGTGCAGGACGCGCTCGAGCGCGGTCAGCAGGTGGCCGAGCAGCAGGTGACGCAGGTCTACCAGGAGTGACCTCCCGCGCCGCCCCGCCCGCCCGGGCGGGGCGGCGCCCCCTCGCCGGGCACCGACCTCCACGACTCGCCCAGGAGCACACCGATGAGCACGGGAACCCACACCCCGAGCACCACGCCGAGCGGGAGCGCCGCCCGCCCGCCGGCCCCCTCCCAGGTGGCCGGGGCCCGCCGCGCGGCCGACTGGGCCCGCCGGGCACCGCTGATGCCGGCGCTGGTGTTCACGATCATCTGCACCCAGCTGCCGTTCGTCGCGACGATCGTCATCTCGTTCATGGACTGGAACTCCCTGCGCCCGCGCGACCGCGGCTTCGCGGGGGTCGACAACTACGTCGAGGTCTTCACCAACGCGTCGCTGCGCTCGTCGGTGTGGAACACCGTCGTGCTCACGGTCACCGTGGTGGTCGTCAGCCTGGTCCTGGGGCTGCTCATCGCGCTGCTGCTGGACCGCAGGTTCGCCGGCCGCGGCGCGGTGCGGACCATGATGATCGCCCCGTTCCTCGTCGTGCCGATCGCCGCCGCCCTGCTGTGGAAGCACGCGCTGTTCAACCCGTCGTACGGCCTCTTCAACGGCGTGCTGACGTGGGTGTGGCAGCTCTTCGGCAGCGACAGCCCCCCGCAGCCGGAGTGGCTGACGCAGGCGCCGAAGATCGCCATCGAGGCGGCGCTGATCTGGCAGTGGACGCCGTTCATGATGCTCATCCTGCTGGCGGGGCTGCAGTCCAAGCCCGCCGACGCCGAGGAGGCCGCGCGCATGGACGGCGCCAACGCCTGGCAGGTCTTCCGCTACCTGACGCTGCCGCACCTGCGCCAGTACCTGGAGCTGGGCGCCCTGCTGGGCTCGATCTACATCGTGCAGAACTTCGACGCGGTGTTCACCATCACCTCGGGCTCGCTGGGCACCGCGAACCTGCCGTACACGATCTACCAGACGTTCTTCCAGGCCGGGAACTACGGCCTGGCCTCGGCGATGGGCGTCGTCGTCGTCATCGCCACGATCGTCATCGCGACCTTCGCGCTGCGGGTCGTCTCGACCATGTTCAAGGAGGAGAACGCGCGATGAGCACCGCAGCCGCCCCCGCCGGCACCGCGGCCCCCGGCCGCCCCGCCGTCGCCGTCAGCCGCCGCGAGAAGCGCGCCCGCTCCATGAGCCGCAGCAACCCCGCGTGGGGCCTGCTGGCCTGGGTCGTCGGGCTGCTCTTCGTGGCCCCGGTGCTGTGGATGGTCCTGACCTCGCTGCACTCGGAGACCGACGCGGCCACCAACCCGCCGTCCATCGCGGCCGGCCTCACCCTGGACGGCTACCGCAGCTTCTTCGCCGCCGGCCCGTGGCCGCCGCTGATCAACTCGCTGTCGGCGTCGGTCGTCTCCACCGCCCTGGTGCTGGTGCTGGCGATCCCGGCCGCCTACGCCCTGTCGATCAAGCCGGTGCGCAAGTGGACCGACGTGATGTTCTTCTTCCTGTCCACGAAGTTCATGCCCGTCGTGGCCGCCGTCCTGCCGCTGTACCTGTTCGCCCGCTACGCCGGGCTGCTGGACAACATCACGTACCTGACGCTGCTGTACACCTCGATGAACCTGCCCATCGCGGTGTGGATGATGCGCTCGTTCCTGGCCGAGGTGCCCGTGGAGATGCTCGAGGCCGCCGCCATCGACGGCGCCGGGCTCGTGCGCATCCTGCGCTCGGTCGTGGCGCCGGTGGCCCTGCCGGGCATCGCGGCCACCGCGCTGATCTGCTTCATCTTCAGCTGGAACGAGCTGCTGCTGGCGCGCACCCTCACCGCCGTGGTCGCCGGCACCTCGCCCGTCTTCCTCACCGGCTTCGTCACCAGCCAGGGCCTCTTCCTCGCCCAGCTGTGCGCCGCCGCCACCGTCATCTCCCTGCCGGTGCTCGTCGCCGGCTTCGCCGCCCAGGACAAGCTGGTCCAGGGCCTGTCCCTGGGAGCCGTGAAGTGACGTCCACGACCACCGCCACCCCGCTGTCGCCGCAGAACCTGGCCGCGATCGCCGGCAGGCTGCCGGTGCCCTCCTACGACCGCGCGTCGCTCACCCCCGGCATCGTGCACCTGGGCGTGGGCGGGTTCCACCGCGCCCACCAGGCGATGTACCTGGACCGGCTCATGGAGGCCGGGCTCGCGCTGGACTGGGGCGTGCGCGGCATCGGCGTGCTGCCGCACGACGCGCGGATGAAGCAGGTCATGGACGCCCAGGGGGGCTTGTACACCCTGGTCCTGAAGCACCCCGACGGCAGCCGCGAGGCCCGCGTCGTCGGCTCGGTCCTGGACTTCACCCTCGCGCCGGAGGACCCCGAGCGGGCGGTGGAGGTGATGACCGACCCGCGCATCCGCGTGGTCTCCCTCACCGTCACCGAGGGCGGCTACAACATCGACGCGGTCACCGGCGAGTTCCTGCTGGACACCCCCGAGGTGACCGCGGACCTGGCCGGCGGGCCGGCGCGCACCAGCTTCGGGCTGATCACCGAGGCGCTGCGCCGGCGCCGCGAGCGGGGCCTGCGCCCGTTCACCGTGATGTCCTGCGACAACGTGCAGGGCAACGGGCACGTCGCGCGCCGGGCGTTCACCGCCTTCGCGCGCGCGAAGGACCCCGAGCTGGGCGCCTGGGTGGAGGAGAACGTGCGCTTCCCGAACTCCATGGTCGACCGCATCACCCCGGGCACCACCGACGCCGACCGCGCCGAGGTGCGCGAGCGCTACGGCGTCGAGGACGCCTGGCCGGTGGTGTGCGAGCCGTTCGCGCAGTGGGTGCTCGAGGACGACTTCGTCGACGGGCGCCCGCCGCTGGAGCAGGCCGGCGTGCAGGTCGTCGAGGACGTCGAGCCGTACGAGCTGATGAAGCTGCGCCTGCTCAACGCCGGCCACCAGGGGCTGTGCTACTTCGCCCACCTGGCCGGGTACCGCCTCGTGCACGAGGCCGCGCAGGACCCGCTGTTCGCGCGGTTCCTGCTGGGCTACATGGAGCGCGAGGGCACCCCCACGCTGCCGCCGGTGCCGGGCATCGACCTCGACGAGTACCGCCACGAGCTGATCCGCCGGTTCTCCAACGGGGAGGTGCGCGACACGGTGGCGCGCCTGTGCGCGGAGAGCTCCGACCGCATCCCCAAGTGGCTGCTGCCGGTGGTGCGCCACCAGCTCGCCTCGGGCGGTGAGGTGCACCGCTCCGCGGCGGTGGTGGCCAGCTGGGCGCGCTACGCCGAGGGCGTCGACGAGCAGGGCGAGCCCATCGAGGTCGTCGACCGCCTCGCCGAGCGCCTGACGGCCACGGCGCAGCGCAACCGCGCCGAGCCCACCGCGTTCCTCGCCGACCGCTCCCTGTTCGGCGACCTGGTCGACGACGAGCGGTTCGTCGCCGAGTACACGGCCGCGCTCGCCTCGCTGCACGAGCACGGCGCGCGCGCCACCCTCGAGGCCCTCGTCGCGCGCGACGACGCCGGCGGCGGCGACACCGGCACCGGCGCCTGAGCCGGTCCCGCGCCGGGCGTCAGGGCGTGGCGCCCGGCGTCGTGCCCACCGGCACGGGGCCGGCGCCCGGGGAGGGGGACGCGGTGCGCACGCCCCCTCCCCCGCCTTCACCACGACGACGCCGGCCAGGACCGCCGCCCCGCCCAGGAGCTGGACGGTGCGGGGCAGCTCGTCGAGCAGCAGCGCGGCGAAGACCACCGCGAAGACGACCTCCAGCAGCGCCACGAACGAGGCCAGGCGCGAGCCGAGGCGCCGCCCGGCACCGATGCCGGCGACGTAGGCCAGGGCCGCCGTCACCACCCCCAGCGCGAGGAGCGGCCAGGGCCACGCCACGGCGTGCCCGCCGTAGAGGGCGTCACCGGTGCCGGTGCGCACCGGCAGCGCGCCGGCGGCGCCCAGGGCGCCGAGCAGGACCGCGGCCACGAGCAGGCCGCCGCCGGCCAGGGCCAGCGGCGGCAGCCCGCCGCCCTCGTCGGCGGAGAGCACGAAGTAGGAGGCGGCGCCCACCATCGCGCCCAGCGCCCACAGCACGCCGACCACGTCGAGGCGGGCGCCGGAGAACGGGTCGAGGACGGCGACGAGGCCCAGCGCGGCGATCGCGGCGCCCACGAGCGTGAGCGGCCCGGGGCGCTGCCCGCGCCGCAGCCACAGCCACAGCACGACCGCGGCGGGGGCGGTGTACTCGATGAGCAGCGCCGGTCCCACCTGCAGGCGCTGCACGGCGGAGAAGTAGCAGAACTGCGCGCCGGCCACGGCCAGGACGCCGTACGCGGTGATGAGCAGGGCGTTGCGCCGCAGCAGGTGCCGGCGCCCGCGCAGCGCGAGCGCCCCCAGCGGGGCGACGACGACGGCGGCGACGGCGATGCGGGCGGTCACCACGGCGCCGGGGTTCCAGCCGGTGTCGAGCAGCCCGCGCGCCAGCGGCCCGGACAGGGCGAAGCTGAGCGCGGAGAGCAGGGCGAGGGCGAGCCCGCTGGCCGGGCGCGGTGCGGAGGTGGGCACGGCGCGACGGTAGGGGCGCGGGTGTAAGGTGTCAACGTGGTTTTCACCCATGACACCTCGCAGGCGCTGCTGGCCGCCGCCGAACTCGTCAACGGCCTCGGCGAGCCCGACGCCCTGGCCGGGGTGGACGAGCTGGAGGAGTTCTCCGCTCGGTTCGGCTACAGCGGCCGCCTCGACGGCGACGAGGCCGAGCTGGAGGCCGTGCGCGCGGTGCGCCCCGTCCTGCGCGACCTGATGACCCGCGACCGCGACGGGGCCGCGCAGCTCGTCAACGAGCTGCTCGCCCGCGAGCGCGCCACCCCCCGCCTGGTGCGCCACGACGGGCAGGACTGGCACGTGCACGCCGTCGGCGACGACGCCCCGCTGGCCGTGCGGATCGTCGTCGAGACCGCCATGGCCGTCCTGGACGTCGTGCGCGCCGACGAGGTCGACCGCCTCGGCGTGTGCGCGGACCCCACCTGCGGGGGCGTCGTCGTGGACCTCTCGCGCAACCGCTCCAAGCGGTTCTGCTCCACCGCCTGCGGCAACCGCAACGCCGTCAGCGCCTTCCGCTCGCGGCGCCGCTCGGCGTGAGCGGGCGGGCCGCCGGACCCGGGGCACGCGCGGCGGACGACTAGCATCGCCCCCGTGGCACCCAAGGTCGTCCCCGCGCGCGGCATGCGCGACGTGCTCCCCGCCGAGAAGGCCCGCCGGGAGCACGCGCTGCGGGTCATCCGCGAGGTCTACCGCTCGTTCGGCTTCGACGAGGTCGAGACCCCGGCGCTGGAGGAGCTGTCCCGCCTGGAGTCCGGGCAGGGCGGCGAGAACGAGAAGATGCTCTTCAAGGTCCTGCGCCGCGGCCTGGACCCGGACGAGCCGCTCAAGCCCGCCGAGGCCGCCGACCTCGGCCTGCGCTTCGACCTGACGGTGCCGCTCTCGCGCTACGTCGCCACCAACGCCGCCGCGCTGCGCAGCCCCGCGCGCCTGCTGCAGATCGGCCCGGTCTGGCGCGCCGAGCGCCCGCAGAAGGGCCGCTACCGGCAGTTCGTGCAGTGCGACATCGACGTCGTCGGCGAGGCCGGCAGCACCGCCGAGGTGGAGCTGGTCACCGCCACCCACACCGCGCTCAGCCGCCTGGGCCTGGCCGGCACCACGCTGCGCATCAACGACCGCCGGGTGCTCACCGGCCTGCTCACCGGCTGCGGCTTCGACGAGGCCGACCACGGCAGCGTCCTGATCACCGTCGACAAGGCCGACAAGGTCGGCCTGGACGGGGTGATGGAGGAGCTGCGCGGCAAGGGGTTCGGCGCCGGGCAGGTCGAGGCGCTGGAGTCCGCGCTGCACCGGCTGCTGCCGATCACCACCCTGGCCGAGCCGGCCGCGCTGGCCGCGGCGCTGCCCGACGCGGTGCCCGCGGAGGCCGTCGAGCGCCTGGGCGCGATCGGCGCCGCGCTGGCGCTGTCGGCCCCGGAGCTGCCGGTGGTCTTCGACGTCAGCCTCGTGCGCGGCATGGGCTACTACACCGGCCCCATCTTCGAGATGGCGCTGGAGGGCTCGGGCTCCTCCATCGCCGGCGGCGGCCGCTACGACGGCATGGTCGGGCGCTTCAGCGGCCGCGAGGTGCCCGCGTGCGGTTTCTCCATCGGGTTCGAGCGCATCGTGGACCACCTGCAGCTGGAGGTGGACCGCTCGCGCGCGGTGGCGCTGGTGCACCCCGCCGACGCGCCCGCCGGCGACCTCGTACGCCGCCAGCGCCAGATGGCCGAGCAGGGCTACCGCGTGGCGCTGGTCAAGCAGGTCAAGCGCATGCAGCCCCTCCTCGACCGGCTCGCCGAGGAGGGCTACGGCAGCGTGCTGCGCGCCCGCGTCGGCGAGGACGGCGCGGTCGAGTTCGGCGACCCCGCCCCGCTGGCCGTCCCCGGGAGCTGAACCGCGCGGCGCCTCAGCCGGCCACGAGCCGGCGCCCGCGGCGCGGCGCCGGCAGCGCCCGGCGCACCAGCTCGGCGCGCTCCAGCGGCGGGACGTCCTGGGCGGTGGGCCCCTCGGCGCGCGCGTCGAGCCAGCCGCGCAGCCGCGCCGGGTCGTTGGTGATGATGCCGTCCACGCCCGCGCGCACCAGCTCCGCCCACAGCACCGGGTCGTCCACGGTCCACGGGTGCGTGGCCACGCCCGCGGCGTGGTACTCCGCGACGACCTCGGGGCGGGCGGCGACCGCGCCGGCGAACGGGTTGCACGCCACCACGCCCAGCTCCGCGCGCGCCTCCTCCGCCCGCGCGCGCGCCTGGCCGGGTGCGGAGCACAGCGCGGTGAACGGGTCGCGCATCGCCTCGACGTAGCGGGCGGTCAGCTCGGCGCCGGTGAGGTCCTCGCCCGGGTGCAGCACGAGCAGCGCGCGGCGCAGGTCCGGGGCGGCGTCGCGCAGCGCGGCGACGGTGGCGCGCTCGAAGCTCTGCAGGACGCTGGCGGCGCCCAGGCCGGCCGCGCGCACCACGTCGGCCACGCGCGCGGCGCCGGCGGTGGACCAGCCGCCCTTGAGCTCCACGAGCAGCCCGGCGCCGCCGTGGCGGGCGGTCAGCTCGGCGACGGCGGCCAGGGTGGGCACGCGCTGGCCGGCGAACGCCGGGGAGAACCACGAGCCGGCGTCGGCCTCGCGCAGCCGCTGCACGGGCGCGCTGCCCACGGGACCGGTGACGTCCGTGGTGCGCTCGAGGTTGCCGTCGTGCAGGACCACCGGCACGCCGGCGGCGTCCAGGTGCACGTCCAGCTCGAGCAGGTCCGCGCCGGCGCGCAGGGCCGCCTCGAACGCGGCGAGGGTGTTCTCCGGGGCGACCGCGGAGTACCCGCGGTGGGCGACCACGAGGGGCCGGCGGGCGGTGCTGGTCACGACCTGTCCTCCGGGGACGGGGGTTGCGGGCGGCACCGACGCTAGGCCGCGCCCGGCGCGCCCGGGCGCGCGCGCCGCGGGCGCCGCCGAACGCTCACCGGGAGTTCACACCCCGCGCCCGCAGGTCCACGCGCCCGCCACGGACGGGCCACGCGGGGTTCACCGGCGACCCCGGGCCGGCGCCCCCGGGCCGGCCACCCCCGCCCGGGCCGCTCAGCGCTGGCAGTGCGGGCACCACCAGGTGCGGCGCTGCTCGGCGTCGCCGGGCACCTCCGCGCGCACCTGCACCGGCGTGCCGCAGCGCAGGCACGGCTGCCCGGCGCGCCCGTACACCCAGTGCGAGCGGCCCGGGCGGGTGTCGCCGGTGGTGACCTGGTGCGCGCCGTGCGCGGCGATCGAGAAGCGCAGCAGCTTCACCGCCAGGCGCACCAGGGGTTCGAGGTCGACCTCGCCGACGGGGGTCTCGGGCAGGTGCCCGCGCAGGAAGCACAGCTCGTTGACCCACAGGTTGCCCAGCCCCGCCAGGACGCGCTGGTCCAGCAGCGCGGCGGCCAGCGGGCGCTCCGGCTCGCGCGCGAGGTTGCGCACCGCCTCGGCGACGACCTCGTCGACGGGGCGGGCGGTGTCCAGCAGGTCCGGGCCCAGGTGCCCGACGGCGTCGTGCTCGCGGTCGGTGGGCAGCAGCTCCACCACGCCCAGCTTCAGCCCGGCGGCGGTGGGCCCGTCGGTGCGCAGCAGCACCCGCACGTCGGGGGCCAGCCGGCGCGGCAGCACCTTGCCGGGGGCCAGCACCGTCCACGAGCCGTCCATGCGCAGGTGCGTGTGCAGGGTCAGCGCC
This sequence comes from Kineococcus gypseus, assembly GCF_050871305.1. NCBI lineage: Bacteria > Bacillati > Actinomycetota > Actinomycetes > Kineosporiales > Kineosporiaceae > Kineococcus > Kineococcus gypseus. The sequence continues at coordinate 19,804 of NZ_JBJLRD010000056.1, forward strand.
TCGCCGGCCAGGTCGAAGCGGGTCAGCAGGTGCTTGCCGCGCGGGACGGTGCCCAGCACCCGCGCGCCGGACAGGTCCGCGGTGGCGTGCCGGGGCACGCGCAGGTCGCTGCTGCGCACCGTGGTGCCGCGCAGGCGGGTGTCGAGCGTGCGCGCCACGCGGTAGACGCTGTCCCCCTCCGGCACCCGCCCACTGTGGTCGGCGCGCGGCGGCGGCGCGAACCGGGGCGCGCGGCGGGCGGGTGTGGGAGCGCTCTCACCGCGCAGCTACGACGTGTCGTAGATCGACTCCGCAACGCGTTGACACCGTCACCCGCATGGGTGAAGGTGTCAGCGTCCCAGGTTCGCGCGGGGGCTCCGAGGAGGTGCGCGTCCGGGACGGGGGGTTCGAGCACACGGACCCGTCGACCCCGCCCCGTAGCTGTCGCACACCCGCCACGGACCCCAGGGACGACATGACCGCAGAAGCTCCTCTCCGCGCGCCCGACGTCATCGACCTCACCGACGCGCACCCCCGCCCCGCGGTGCCCGCCGCTCGCCGCTTCACCAGCGTGACCACCGCGCCCGCGGCGCGCACCACCACGTCCGTGCTGCTGTGCGGCGTGGCCCCGGTGCCCGCGCACGGCCTGGTGGAGGCGCTGCGCCAGCACGGGGTGGACGGCACCACCGCCCGCGACCTCGCCGCGCTGCGCGACCCGCTGGACGGCACCACCGGCCCGGCACCGCAGGTGGACGTCGTCGCGGTGCCCGCGGGCACCGTCGCCGCCGCCGCGGGCCTGCTGCAGCGCGTGGCGGGCCGCGCCCCGGCGCTGGTCGCGCTGCTGGACGACCCGGCCCCGGCCTCGTACGCCGCCGCGCTGCGCGCCGGCGCGCGCGGCGCGGTGCACACCGGTGGGCCGCTCGGCGGGGTGGTCGCCGCGCTCTGCGCCGCGGCGCGCGGGTTCACCGTGCTGCCCGGCGGCGTCGCTCGCGCCCTGTGCCTGCCCCTGGTGGGCGTGCGCGTGCCGGAGGTGACCACCGACGAGCGCTCGTGGCTGCGCCTGCTGGCCGCCGGCGTGCCGGTCTCCGAACTGGCGGCGCGCACCTCCTACTCCGAGCGGGAGATGTACCGGCTGCTCGGGCGCACCTACCAGCGGCTGGGGGCCTCCAACCGCACCGAGGCGCTGCTCATCGCCCAGCGCGCGGGTCTGCTGGAGGCCTGACCCGGCCGGCCGCCGCGCGCGGGCGCACCCGGCGGCGCTGCTCGCGCGAGCGCGCCGCCAGGTCCTGCGCCGCGGCGGCCCACCGCGGGTGCTCGAACGTGAAGCCCGCCGCGAGCAGGCGGCCGGGCACGACGCGGCGGCTCTTGAGCAGCAGCTCGGTGTCGGTGCGCAGCACGAACGCTCCGACCTCGGCCATCAGGCGCGTGGCGGGCAGGCCCACGGGCACGCCCCAGGCCGCGCGCAGCGAGCGCATCAGCTCGCGCTGCGGGACCGGCTCGGGCGCGGCGAGGATGAAGGGCCCGTCGAGGTCGTCGCGCTCCAGCAGCAGCAGCACGGCGCGCACGAAGTCGTCGCCGTGGATCCAGGAGACGAACTGCTCGCCGCCGGCGACCGCTCCGCCCAGGCCGAGGCGCGCCATGGTGGACAGGTAGTCGAAGACGCCACCGGCGTCGGGGGTCATCACCATCGAGGTGCGCAGCACCGCGCGGCGCGTGGCGGGGGTGTCCGCCTCGGCCTGGGCCCGCTCCCACCGGCGGGCGATGCGCACGCTGTACTCCCAGTACAGCGGGACACCGGGTTCCTCCCCGCCGAGGACGCCGTCCTCCTCGTCGTGCGGCAGGTCGTCGCCGCGGCTGCGCGCGTCGGCGTAGATCGTCGCGGTGCTCATCTGCAGCCACACCCGCGGCGGGCGCGCGGCCCGGGCCACCGCCTCACCCACCGCCCGCGCGGAGTCCACGCGCGAGTCCATCATCTGGCGCAGGTTCGCGTCGGTGTAGCGGCAGTTCACCGTCCGGCCGGCGAGGTTGACGACCGCGTCGGCGCCGTCGACCTCGTCCTGCCACGGGCCCGGCGAGCGCCCGTCCCAGAGCACGTGCCGCACGCCGTCCTCGAGCCGCTGCGGCCGGCGGCCCAGGACGACCACGTCGTCGCCGCGCCGCGCCAGCGCCCGGCGCAGCACGCCACCGACCTGCCCCGTCCCGCCGGGGAGCACGACCTTCACGCCCGCGAGCGTAGGCCGCGCCCGGCCCGCGCGGGCCCTGCCGCGCGGACCCGCGCTCAGGCCGGCAGGTGGAACCAGACCGTCTTGCCGTTCCCGTCGGTCTCCACGCCCCACGCGTCGCTGAGCAGGTCCACCAGCGCCACCCCCCGCCCGGAGGTCTCGTCGGCGGCGGCCTCGCGCGCCACGGGCGGGTGCGGGTCGCCGTCGCCGACGGCCACGGCCATGCCGGGGGTGCCGTCGCACGTCACCCGCAGCGTCACGGGCGGGCAGCCGTGGGCGACGGCGTTGGTGACCAGCTCCGTGGTCAGCAGCTGGGCCTCGTCCAGCACCCGCGAGTGGTGCGCGGGGCAGTCGTGCTCGCGCAGGAAGCGACGCGCCTGCCCGGCGGCCCGGGCGTCCGGGACCAGCAGCAGGTGGGCGGGGGGCGTCACGTCGCACATGGGCGCATCGTCGCCGATGCCGTCGGCCGCGGCACACCGGCGGTCGGTGGCGCAGGCGCCGCCGACCGGCTCCGTCGTGCCCGCGGCTCGCACGCGTCGCGGGGCGCGGAGGTGTCGTGGCGGGACCGGGCGGTCCCGCACCGCAGGTGCCCCGCGACGCCTGGCCTCCAGCCGTGGAGCGACGCTCGTGGACCCCGGTCGTCGGCGCAGCCGTCGTGCTGGCCCTGCTGTCCCTAGCCTCGAACGTGACGACCGCCGCACAGACCACCGGCGGGGCGGACGCGCTGCTCGCCGTGCGCGGGACGCTCAGCCGGCTGCTCAACGCCGGGACGGTCTGGGCCGGGCTGGGGGTGCTGGCCGGGTGGCTGCTGCGCCGCCCCGCCCGGGCCGCCGTCGGCGGGGTCCTGTCCCTGCTCACCGCGTGCGTCGTGCACTACGGCACGGGGCGGGTCCTGGGGGTGTTCGAGCCGAGCGTGTGGGCGGACAACTCCTCCTGGTTCGCGGCCGCCGTGGTCGTGGGCGGACCGCTCGGCCTGGTGGGCGCGCTGGCCCGGCGCCCGGGCGGACGGGGGGTGCCGGCGCGCCTGGTCGTGCCCGCCGGCGCCGTGCTGGAGCCGTTCGTCACCGGCCTGTTCGCCACCCCCGCGGTGGCGACCTGGCCGCAGCGCGTGGCCGACCTCGCCAGCGGGACGGTGCTGCTGACCGCCGGCGCAGCGGGCTGCCTCGCGGTCCTCGCCGCCACCAGGAGGGCACCGCGCCGGCCCCGGGCCCGCGCCGCCGCGTGAGCCCCGCCGGCCGCGCCGCGCGGGGGCGGACCGGGGGCGGACCGGGGGCGCGGAGCGGACCGGCGGTGGCGCGGCGCGGGACGAGTGGTTGGCTGGCCGCATGCGCATCTTCTTCACCGGCGGCAGCGGCAAGGCCGGACACCACGTCGCCCCGTACCTGGCCTCGCAGGGCCACCAGGTCACCAACGCCGACCTCACCCCGCTGCGCCACCCCGGGGTCGCGGACCTGCGCGTCGACCTGACCGACGCCGGCCAGGTCTACTCGGCGATGGCGGGCACGCCCACGGGCGCCGACCTCGACGCCCCGGAGCCCGCCGCGACCAGCGGGTCCGCGTACGACGCGGTCGTCCACTTCGCCGCGATCCCCTCGATGCTGATCGCCCCCGACGCCACGACGTTCGCGACCAACATCCTCTCCCACTACAACGTGCTGGAGGCCGCGACCCGGCTCGGCGTGCGCAAGGTGGTCTTCGCCTCCTCGGAGACGACCTACGGCGTCTGCTTCGCGCAGGGCGAGCGCAAGCCGCTGTACGTGCCCGTCGACGAGGAGCACCCCGTGGTGCCCGAGGACTCCTACGCCATCTCGAAGGTGGCCGGCGAGGTGGTCGCGCGCTCGTTCCACGCCCGCACCGGCGCGGACGTGTACGGCCTGCGCATCAACAACGTCATCGAGCCCCACGAGTACGCCGAGAAGTTCCCGGCCTTCCTGGCGGACGCCTCGCTGCGCCGGCGCAACATCTTCGCCTACATCGACACCCGCGACCTCGGGCAGATGACCCTGCGCGCCCTGCAGACCGACGGGCTGGGTTTCCAGGTCTTCAACGTCGCCAACGCCGACACGTCGGTCGCCGCGAGCACGCAGGAGCTCATCGACACCTTCTACGACGGTGTCGAGGTGCGCCGCGAGATGGGCCCGCACGAGACCTTCTACAGCATCGACAAGGCCCGCGAGCTGCTCGGCTACGAGCCGCAGCACTCCTGGCGCGACGTGCTGGACGACCCGCGCGCCGAGGGGTGAGCGCCGTCCGCCGCTAGCGCGGGCGCCGGACGCGCTGGGGGGAGGAGCCGGGGACGACCTGCAGCAGCCCCCTGCCCTCCAGGTCGACCTTGACGTAGCGGGCGAAGTTGGTCAGGCGCCCGCCGGGGAAGGCGGGGTGGTCCCCCAGGCGCGCCTGGGTGGTCGCCACGATCGTCTTGAGCAGGGCACCGCGCTCGGGGTCGGCGTCGTCGACGACGTCGAGGATCACCTCGCGGAGCAGTTCCCACTGCTCCACCGGCAGGGTCCAGCCCTCCATGCCCCCCTCGAGGGCGCCGTTGAGCATCCGCACCCGTCCGCGCAGGCGGTCCTGCTCGTCGGTGGCGAAGGCCGAGGGGGGCACCTCCCAGCCGCCGTCGAGCCGTCGTCGAGCCACGCGCCCAGCGTGCCATCCGGCGGCGCGCCCGGGAACCGGCCGCGGCCGGGGCGCCCCGCCGGCGCCGCGCGCCCTCAGCCGGCGGAACCCACCGGGTTGCGCGTGCTGCCCAGGCCCTCGACCTCCGCCTCGACGACGTCGCCGGGGCGCAGGTACGGCTTGGGGTCCGGCCGGCCCATCGCCACGCCGGCGGGGGTCCCGGTGTTCAGCAGGTCGCCGGGTTCCAGGACCGTGAAGCGGCTGACGTAGCGCACCAGCTCGCCCACGCCGAACACCATGTCGGCGGTGCTGCCGTCCTGGCGCAGCTCGCCGTTGACGCGCAGCCGCAGGCGCAGGGCCTGCGGGTCGGGCACCTCGTCGGCGGTGACGAACCACGGGCCGACCGGGTTGAACGTCTCGCAGTTCTTGCCCTTGTCCCACGTGCCGCCGCGCTCGAGCTGGAACTCGCGCTCGGACACGTCGTTGCACACGACGTACCCGGCCACGTGCGCCAGGCCCTCCTCGGCGCTGTCGAGGTAGCGGGCGCGCCGGCCGATCACCACGCCCAGCTCGACCTCGTGGTCGGTGCGGGTGCTGCCGCGCGGGACGAGGACCTCGTCGTGCGGGCCGACGACGGTGGCCGGGGACTTCAGGAACAGGATCGGCTCGGTGGGCAGGCGCGAACCGGTCTCGGCGGCGTGGTCGCGGTAGTTCAGCCCGACGCACACGATCGTCACCGGCCGCGGCAGCGGCGGGGCCAGGCGCTGCCCGGCCAGCGGCACGCGCGGCAGCCCGCCGCCGGCCACGGCGTCGGCGGCCGCGCGCAGGTCCTGCGAGGACCACGGGCGGTGCGGGTCGAGCATGCCGCTCAGGTCGGCGCCGGTGCCCCCGTCCAGCAGGGCCAGCGGGCGCTCGCGGCCCGGCTCCCCCACGCGCAGCAGCTTCACGTCGGCTCCTCCCCGCCCCGGACCGCCCGGCGCCCCGGAGGCTAGCGGGCACGGGCAGGCGCGGCACGGGCGGCACGGGGCGGCGGCGCGCCACGGGGCGGCGCAGCGGCGCGGCGGGCAGGATGCGGCCCAGACGACCCGTCCGAGGAGGGACCCGCGGTGCCGCTGTCCGACATGACCCAGGCCGAGCTCGAGGCGTACGAGCCGGTCCTGACCCCGCCGCCCGGGCTGCGCGAGTTCTGGGACCGCACGCTGGCGGAGGCGCGCGCGCTGCCGCTGGACGTGCGCAGCGAGCCGCGGCCCACCCGGCTGGCGACCCTGGAGCACCACGACGTCTCCTTCGCCGGGTTCGGCGGGCACCGGGTGCGGGCCTGGCTGGTGCGCCCGCGCGGGGTGGACGGCCCGCTGCCGGCCGTCGTGGAGTTCATCGGCTACGGCGGCGGGCGCGGGCTGCCCGAGGAGCGCCTGACGTGGGCCAGCGCCGGGTACGCGCACCTGGTGGTGGACACCCGCGGGCAGGGCTCGGTGTGGGGCGGCGGCGGTCACACCCCCGACCCGGTCGGCTCGGAGCCGTCGGCCCCGGGCTTCACCACGCGCGGCGTGCTGGACCCGGACGAGTACTACTACCGCCGCGTCTACACCGACGCCGCCCGGGCGGTGGAGGCGGCGCGCGCCCTGCCGGGCGTGCAGGCGCACGCGGTGGCCGTCACCGGCGCCAGCCAGGGCGGGGCGCTGTCGCTGGCCGCCGGCGCGCTGGTGCCCGACGTGGCAGCGGTGCTGCCCGACGTGCCGTTCATGAGCCACCTGCGCCGCGCCGTGGAGATCACCACGACCGGCCCGTACCTGGAGATCGGCCGCTACCTGGCCGTGCACCGCGACCGGGTGGACCGGGCGCTGGAGACGCTGGACCACTTCGACGTGGCGCACCTGGCGCCGTGGGCGAGCGCCCCGGCGCTGTTCTCGGTGGCCCTGATGGACCGCACCTGCCCGCCCTCGACGGTGTACGCGGCGCACCGCGCCTACGGCGGCACGGCGGAGCTGGCGGTGTACCGCTTCAACGACCACGAGGGCGGGCAGGCGCACCACTGGCGCCGGCAGCTGGACTGGCTGGCCGCCCACCTGGGCGGGGTGCCCGCGCCGCGGGGGTGAGCGGGACGTGGCCGCGCGGCCCCGTACCGTGGCCGCGTGAGCGGACACCGCGTGCTGCCCCCCGCGTCGCCCCCGGCAGCGGCGCCCGCGCCCGACGGCGGACCCCGCGACGGACCGCACGCCGGACCGCTCGACGGGTCCGACGGCGGGCGGCTCGTCACCGCGGCCGCGCACCTGGCCGAGGAGCTGCTGGGCGGGCTGCACCCGCGCTGGGAGCACACCCGGGCGGGGGGGGGGGGGGGGGGGGGGGGGGGGGGGGGGGGGGGGGGGGGGGGGGGGGGGGGGGGGGGGGGGGGCGGCGGGCTGGCCGTCGTCGGCGTGAACGAGGCCTTCCAGCCAAAACGGTTCAACAC